>CAMFHT010000014.1 GCA_945952245.1 uncultured Rhizobium sp.
ACTGCAAGCGCGTCGTCTGGAGCCCCCTCATCCGGCTGCCGCCACCTTCTCCCCGCTGGGGAGAAGAGGCAGATGGCAAGCGGCCTGCCCCAAATCTCCTCTCCCCGGCGGGGAGAGGATGCCGGCAGGCAGGTGAGGGGGCTACACGCTCCATACAGAACAAGAAATCCCTGCCGAAAACCTGCGCCGAATCGTCGCCCTTTGATGGAGCGCAAGGACGGAAATCTGGTAAAAGGCTTTGTCGGCTGGAACCTCGGAAGGTGACCAGCACAGAGGAAATGACCGCAATGACCGCCGCCGCACCGCTTTTCAGAACCGCCAATGACCAGCCCGTCGCCTCGACCCGGCGCGGGGTGTGTCCGTCGCTGGCAAAGCCCATGCAGACGGGGGATGGTCTGCTGGTGCGGCTCAGGCCTGCCTCCGGCGGCATTCCACCCGAGGTCATGATCCGGCTTGCGGAAGCGGCGAGCACGCATGGCAACGGCATTCTCGAAGTCACCGCACGCGGCAATCTGCAGATCCGCGGGCTGAAGCCGGAGACGGTCCAGCCGCTCACGGAAGCGGTGTTCGCGACCGGGATCGAGCTCGCGACCGGACTTGCCGTGGAAACGCCGCCGCTTTCCGGCATCGACCGTTCGGAAACCGCCGATGCCCGCCCGCTTGCCGCCCGTATCCGGGCCGCCGTTGCCGATGCGCCGGAACCGCTCCGGCTCGCAGCCAAGCTCTCCGTCATCGTCGATGGCGGTGGCGCCTTCGACCTCGATGCGATCGTCGCGGATATCAGGCTGAAGGCGGTGCGTGCAGATGAGGCGGTGCTCTGGGCGCTCTCGCTCGGCGGCACCGCGGAAACGGCCCGTCCCGCAGGCGCATTCACGGAAGGCGATGCACTCGATGCCGTGATGATCCTCCTCCGCCGTCTCCATGCCGGGGGCACGTCCATGCGTGGCCGGGACCTCGACGCGGAAAAGCTCGGCCTGTCGGGCGCAGCGGTCCCGTCTTCGACCGCGACCGCAGCGGTGCGCCGTCCCGCGGGGCTGCACGTCCTGCCGGATGGCCAGGTGATCGCCGGCGTCGCCCTGCCGTTCTGCCAGGTCAAGGCGGCCGATCTCGTCGCGTTTGCCCGCGAAGTCTCGCGCTTGGGCGTGAACGACATCCGTCTCGCACCGGAACACGGCCTGCTGGTTTCGGGGCTCAACGAAACCGAAGCGAAGACCCTGCTGGAACGGTCCCGCGCGCTCGGCTTCATCACCCGTGCCGAAGATCCGGCCAATGCCATCGCGCTCTGCGCGGGCACGGCGGGCTGCGCCTCGGCCTTCTACGACACACATGCGCTGGCACGGCTGATGATAGAGGAGGCGCCGGCGCTGCTCGACGGCTCGTTCACGCTGCATCTCTCCGGCTGCCCGAAGGGTTGCGCCCATCCTGCGCCTGCGCTGCTTTCTGTTTCAGGTGCGTCATTAGGCTATGGACTTGTCGTAAATGGCTCCGCATCTGTCTCGCCAGCGGCCTACATCGCTGCTAATGACGTGACGACTGCGGTGAAACGGCTGGACCACCTGGTCCGCGCCGAGATAAAGGCCGGTGAATCGGCGCGTGCCTGCCTGGAAAGGCTGGGCGCGGAGCGGATCGCCGCCGCCTTGCAACAGGAATTGTGATGCCTGACTACGACTACATCAAGGATGGCAATGCCATCTACGAGAAGAGCTTTGCGATCATCCGCGCGGAGACCGATCTTTCCCGCTTCGGCGAGGAAGAGGCCGATCTCGCCGTGCGGATGGTGCATGCGAGCGGCTATGTGGGCGCTGCCGAATTCTTCGAATTCCACCCGGATTTCGTCGCTTCGGCCCGTGCGGCACTCGCGAAGGGTGCGCCGATCTTCTGCGATGCCAACATGGTCGCCCATGGCGTCACCCGCGCGCGGCTTCCCGCCGAGAACGAGGTAATCTGCTCGCTGACAGACCCGCAGACGGCCCAGCTTGCGAAGGAAATCGGCAACACGCGCTCCGCCGCGCAGATGCGACTCTGGCGGCCGCATCTTGCGGGCGCCGTTGTCGCGATCGGCAATGCGCCGACGGCTCTGTTCTACCTGCTCGAAATGCTGCGCGACGGCGCGCCGAAGCCGGCGGCGATCCTCGGCATGCCCGTCGGCTTCGTGGGCGCTGCGGAAAGCAAGGATGCCTTGGCCGAAAATTCCTATGGCGTACCCTATGCCATCATCCGCGGCCGCCTCGGCGGCAGCGCCATGACGGCGGCGGCGCTGAACTCGCTCGCGAGGCCGGGCCTTTGAGCGCGCTTCCCGTGACGAAGACCGCCCGCCTGATCGGCGTCGGCACCGGCCCCGGCGACCCGGAACTCCTCACCGTCAAGGCCGTTAAGGCGCTCGGCGAGGCGGACGTGCTCGCCTATTTCGCCAAGCAGGGCCGCCGCGGCAATGGCCGCGCGATCGTCGATGGCTTGGTCCGCGAGGGCATGCCGGAACTGCCGCTCTACTATCCGGTCACGACGGAGATCCACAAGGATCACGACGACTACAAGAGCCAGATCACCGATTTCTACAATGCCTCTGCCGAGGCGGTTGCGCGCGAGCTCGAGGCGGGTCGCACGGTCGCGATCCTCTCCGAGGGCGACCCGATGTTCTACGGCTCCTACATGCACCTGCACGTGCGGCTCGCCCATCGCTTCCCGACGGAGGTGATCCCCGGCATCACCGCCATGTCCGGCTGCTGGTCCATGGCCGGCCTGCCGATCGTGCAGGGCGATGACGTGCTCTCCGTGCTGCCCGGCATCATGGACGAGGCGGAGCTGGTGCGCCGGCTGAAGGATACGCAGGCCGCCGTGATCATGAAGGTTGGCCGCAACCTTGGAAAGATCCGCCGCGCGCTCTTGTCCGCCGGCAAGCTTGGCCAGGCGCTCTATGTGGAGCGCGGCACGATGAAGAATGCAGGCATGATCGCGCTGGCCGAAAAGGCCGATGACGAAGCGCCCTATTTCTCGCTGGTGCTGGTGGCCGGCTGGAAGGACCGCCCGTCAGAGGATTGCGAATGAGCGGCACCCTCCATGTGATCGGCACGGGTCCGGGCAATCCGGACCAGATGACGCCGGAGACGCTGAAGGCCGTGGAAGCCTCGACCGCTTTCTTCGGCTACTTCCCCTATATCGACCGGCTGAACCTGAAGCCGCACCAGCGCAAGATCGCCTCGGACAATCGCGAGGAGCTTTCCCGCGCCAAGGCGGCGCTCAATCTGGCGGCATCAGGCGAAACCGTCTGCGTTGTCTCGGGCGGCGATCCCGGCGTCTTTGCCATGGCGGCGGCCGTTTGCGAGGCGATCGATGCCGGACCCGACGCATGGAAGGAGATCGACCTCGTCGTGACCCCCGGCGTCACCGCCATGCTGGCGGTCGCGGCCCGCATCGGCGCGCCGCTCGGCCATGATTTCTGCGCGATCTCGCTTTCCGACAACCTGAAGCCGTGGGATGTCATCACCCGCCGCCTGAAGCTCATGGCGGAAGCGGGCATGGTGATCGCGCTCTACAATCCGATCAGCAAGGCACGGCCCTGGCAGCTCGGCGCTGCCTTCGATCTCCTGCGCGAGGTTCTGCCGGCGACCGTTCCGGTCATCTTTGGCCGCGCGGCGGGTCGTCCCGACGAGGCCATGCTGGTCATGCCGCTCGGCGAGGCCGACGCGAACCGGGCCGACATGGCGACATGCGTCATCATCGGCTCGGCGGAAACCCGTGTGATCGCGCGTCCGGGCAAGCCGGACCTCGTCTACTCGCCGCGGTTCTATTCCGGGGAAAAGACGTGATCGATCCGCGCAAGGGCGTCGGCGACCGTTCCGGCTTCCGGCATGCCGGGCGCTGCCTTGCGCTCGATCATGATCACGGGAATGCCGAGCGCGCGTGCAGCGGCGATCTTGCCATAGGTGGCGCTGCCGCCGGAGTTCTTGGCCACGATGAGGCCGATCTTCTCTTCCTCCAGAAGCGCCCGTTCCCGCGCCTCGTCGAAAGGTCCGCAGTCGAGGATATAGCGCGCCTCCGGCACGTCGAGCGGTGGCGTCACCGGGTCGACGCTGCGAACCAGGTAGTGATGCTCCGGCCGCGCCGAAAAGCGGTAGGCTTCCTGTCTCCCTATGGCGAGAAAGACCCTGGCAGGAACCTGCGGCAAGGCCTGCACGGCGCTGTCCATATCGTCCACGCTCCGCCAGATGTCGCCTTCCTGTCTCGCCCAGACCGGGCGGCAGAGCCGGAAGGCCGGAACGCCGGCCAGGGCGCTGGCCTCCGCCGCATTCACGGACATGCGGTTGGCGAAGGGATGCGTTGCGTCAACCAGCAGATCGACACCCTCCCGCTTCAGGTACCCCGCCAGCCCCTCTGCGCCGCCGAAACCGCCCACGCGCACGGGAACCGGCTGCGGCTTCGGATCGAGCGTTCGCCCGGCGAGCGAAAGCGTGGTATCGAAGCGGCTGTCGCCGGCCAGCCGTTCGGCAAGCTGGCGCGCTTCGGTCGTTCCGCCGAGGATCAGGATATGGTGCTTCTTCATGGCTGATCAGATCACGTCTCATGCGCTGATATGGCTAACCCTTATCGGGCTTGGCGAGGATGGTCCAGCCGGGCTTGGCGCAGAGGCGATCGCGCTCATCCGCGAGGCCGCCATCGTCTGCGGCGGAGCGCGGCATCTGGAGCTGGTGGGCGATCTCGTGACGGGCGAAAGGCATGTCTGGCTCACCCCCTTCGAGCGCTCCATGCAGTTCGTGGAAAGCCGGCGCGGCGAAAAGGTCGTGGTGCTCGCATCGGGCGATCCCTTCTTCTACGGCGTGGGCGTCACTCTTTCGCGCCGCATCCCCAGGGCGGAAATGCACGTCATTCCCGCGCCCTCCTCCTTCAGCCTCGCGGCGTCGCGGCTCGGCTGGGGTCTGCAGGAGGTCGAGACCGTTTCGCTGCATGGCCGGCCTGTCGATCTCGTCCGCCCGCATCTGCAGCCCGGCCAGCGCATCATCGCGCTGACCTCGGACGAGAAGGGCCCGGCAGAACTTGCCGCCCTTTTGACGGCCACCGGCTTCGGCGATACGGACATGGTGGTGCTCGAAGCGCTAGGCGGCCCGCAGGAGCGGGTGACGCACCAGATCGCCCGCAGCTTTTCCATGACCGGCATCAACAGCCTGAATGTCTGCGCGCTCCTCGTGAAGGCCTCGGAAAAGGCGCGGATCATCCCGCTTGCCAACGGGCTGGATGACGCCCTGTTCGAAACCGACGGCCAACTGACCAAGCGCGGAGTGCGGGCGGTCACGCTCTCGGCGCTCGCGCCCCGGGCGGGCGAACTGCTCTGGGATATCGGCGGCGGCTCCGGATCGATCGGCATCGAATGGATGCTCTGCCATCCGAGCCTGAAGGCAATTGCCATCGAGGGCGTGCCGGAGCGCGCCGCCCGTATCCGCCGCACTGCCATCGCTTTCGGCGCGCCGGGTCTGCCAGTTGTGGAAGGCATGGCGCCTGCAGCGCTCGAAGGCCTGCCCGTGCCGGACGTGATCTTCATCGGCGGCGGCGGCAGCGAGCCGGGCGTGATGGACGCCGCGATCGAGGCGCTTCCATCGGGCGGGCGTCTCGCCGCCAATGGCGTGACGCTCGAAATGGAGCGCGTGCTTCTCGATTGCTTTCAGCGGCTGGGCGGCTCGCTCACCCGCATCGACATACAGAGGGCCTCGCCCGTCGGCCACATGCATGGCTGGCGTGCCGCCATGCCAGTGACGCAGTGGTCCTGGGTCAAGGAGTAGACACATGACCGTTCATTTCATCGGTGCCGGCCCGGGGGCTGCGGATCTTATCACCGTTCGCGGGCGCGACCTGATCGGCAAATGCCCCGTCTGCCTCTATGCCGGCTCCATCGTCTCGCCGGAACTCCTGCAATACTGCCCGCCCGGCGCACGCATCATCGATACGGCGCCGATGTCGCTGGACGAGATCGCGCGCGAATATCTGCTGGCGGCGGCGAACGGCGAGGACGTGGCGCGGCTCCATTCCGGCGATCTCTCCGTCTGGAGCGCGGTTGCCGAGCAGATCCGCCGGCTGGAAAAGCATGGCATCGACTATACGATGACGCCGGGCGTGCCCTCCTTTGCTGCAGCGGCCTCGGCGATCCGGCGCGAGCTCACCATTCCAGCCGTGGCGCAAAGCCTCGTGCTCACCCGCGTCTCCGGCCGCGCCTCGCCCATGCCGGAAAAGGAAACGCTCGCCAATTTCGGCGCGACGGGGGCGACGCTGGCCATCCATCTGGCCATCCATTCCCTGCCTCACATCGTTGCCGAGCTGTCGCCGCTCTATGGCGCGGATTGCCCCGTCATCATCGTCTACAAGGCGAGCTGGCCGGAAGAGACGGTGCTGAAGGGCACGCTCGCCACCATCGAGGAGACGGTGAAGGCGAACCCGATCGACCGCACTGCGCTCATCTTCGTCGGACCGGGCCTCGGTGCCGAGGATTTTCGCGAGAGCTCGCTCTACGATCCCGATTACCAGCGCCGCTTCCGCGGCCGCGACGGGTTCTTCGAATAAGGGCTCAGGGTTTGCCGGATTTCGCAAGGAACGCCGCCCGCGCCTGCTCGATCCGGGCATGGTGCGCTTCCGCCCATTGCCACACGCCGCAGAAGGCCTCGCTGAGGCTGCGGCCCATGTCGGTCAGCGCATAATCCACATGCGGCGGAATGACCGGGTGGATCACCCGGCTGACGAGGCCGTCATATTCCATCTGCCGGAGCGTCTTGGTCAGCATCTTCTGGCTGATGCCAGGCACCAGCTTTGCAATTCCGGAGAAGCGGACGGTTCCGTTTTCTTCGAGGGCTTCAAGGATCAGCATGGTCCACTTGTCCGCCACCTTGCCGATGATGTCCTGAACCAGCCGCTCGATCGCAGGATCGATCTCGGATGGATAGGCTTCTCTCGCCTTAAGTAGTTGAGACAATTACACTCTCCTTTGGGTAAGTATAAATCTTTTCAGTGCCTTCTTTCTAATGGCAAGTATCCCCCATAAATGATCCGTGCACAATCCATAAGGAAAGGCATGATCCCCATGAAAATGACTGGCAACACCGTTCTCATCACCGGCGGCGGCTCCGGCATCGGCAAGGCGCTCGCGGAGGCGTTCCACCAGAAGGGCAACAAGGTCATCATCGCCGGGCGGCGCGCCGATGCGCTGGAAGCCGTCGCGAAGGCCAATCCCGGCATGGAATACCGGGTGCTCGACATTGCCGATGGCGCGTCCATCCCGGCCTTTGCAGAAGAGCTGACGAAGAGCTTTCCGGACCTCAACGCGGTGCTGAACAATGCCGGCATCATGGTGCCGGAGAAGATCGTGGAAGCCCCCGGCTATATCGACACCGCCGAGCAGACGATCGCGATCAACCTGCTGGGCCCGATCCGGCTGACGGCAGCGCTCCTGCCGCACCTGAAGTCGAAGGGCGAGGCAACCGTGCTAACCGTCAGCTCCGGGCTCGCCTTCGTGCCGCTTTCGCTGACGCCCACCTATTCGGCGACAAAGGCCGCGATCCATTCCTATTCCCAATCCATCCGCCAGCAGCTCAAGGATACAGGCGTGGACGTGGTCGAGATCGCCCCGCCCTATGTCCAGACCGAACTGATGGGTGCCGGGCAGGCGAGCGATCCGCGCGCCATGCCGCTCAAGGACTTCATCGCCGAGGTGATGCAGATCCTCGAAAGCGGACCGGTGGAGGAAGTGATCGTCGAACGCTGCAAGCCACTGCGCTTTGCCCGCGAGAACGGCAAGGAAGCGGAGATGTTCAACATGCTGAACGGCATGCACTGAGGCTCAGACGACGCCGCTGCCGTCTCCTCCGGGGGCGGCGGCGAGTTCCAGCGCTTCGCCGAGATAGCGGGCGAGGCGTTCCTTTGCGCCCGGCATTTCCGGGCGAAGAGCGATCCAGCCGATATAGGTGAGGCTGCGGAGCGTGAGGAAGAGCGGAAGCATACGCCATTCCTCGTCGCTCATCGGCCGTTCGCTGCGATATCCGGCAATCAGCGCATCGCGGAGGGCTTCGTATTGCGGCTCCCGGCGGTTCTTCAGCAGCGCCGTTGCAAGGTCGAACATCCGCCAGCCGAAGCCCGCATCGTCGAAATCGATGAAGGAGACGACATCGCCGTTGACGAGAATGTTTTCGCGCACGAGATCCGCATGGATGAGCCCGTAGTCTGCACCGCGCCTTTCGAGCCGCTGCAGGGTGCCGGAAAGGGTTTCGCGCAGGGCGGACAGCGTCTGCCGCTGATCCTCCGTCAGCACGTCGCAATCCCAGAACCGGCCCCAGACGGGCTTTTCGCCGAGGATGCCATCGGCATTCCACGAAGGGCGCCGGAAATTGTCCGGCAGCGTCCAGCCATCCGACACCGCATGCAGCCGCGCCATGGTGGCGCCGACGCGATGGAACAGGGTCTTCTGTTCGTCGAGCGAAAAGTCGAGCGGCTTGCCGGTCTCACCGAGAGGGCGGCCCGGCAACCAGTTCAGGAGATCGGCATGCTGGACAATATCCTCATTGATTTCCACCCGAACGATCAGATCACCATCGACCGTCGCGATCGGCTCTGGCACGGCAAGGCCCGCTTCGTGCAGCGCGCGCATCCACAGCATTTCCGAACGCAGCGAATGCTCGTCGTGATAGCCGGGCCGGTGAAGCCTGAGGCCCGCGAGACCGCCGTCCAGCCGGGCAACGCGGAAGACGGCATTTTCCCGGTATTTCACCAGCACGGGCGTGATATGCGGCAGCTTCCACTGCGGCAGGATCTCGGCGGCACGCTTTTCGAGCGTCGTCAGCAGCGACAGGGGGAGGAAATCGGTCATCGCGCTCAAAGCCCCGAAAGCACGTCGTCGAGCGTGGAGAGCATCAGATCCGCATTGTCACGGCTGAAGGGCATGGGCGGACGGATCTTCGTCGTGCACTGGTGGATGCCGAGCTTGCCCATCAGCACGCCGCGCTCCCGCATGCCGTTGATCACGCGGGTGGCGATCTGAGGCGCGGGCGTCTTTTCACGCTTGTCCAGCACCAGCTCTGCCCCGAAGAACAGGCCGGCACCCCTTGTATTGCCGATGATGCCGTGCTTTTCGGCAAGCCGGTTCAGCCCGTCCAGCGCGTAGGCGCCGACGGTGCGGGCATTTTCCATGAGGTTCTCCTGTTCCAGCACGTCGAGAACCGCCATGCCTGCTGCGCAGGAAACCGGATTACCACCAAACGTGTTAAAATACCGGAATGCCCCACGAAATGCGTTCAGCGTGTCCGAGCCGGCGACCACGCCTCCGATCGGGTGGCCATTGCCCATGGGCTTGCCGAGCGTCACGATGTCAGGGGTGATGCCGGCGCGCTGATGGCCCCACATGTGTTCGCCCGTCCGCCCGAAGCCCGGCTGAACCTCGTCGGCGATCACCAGCCCGCCTGCCTTTTTCACCGCCGCCACTGCGGGCGCCAGAAAGCCGGAGGGCAGGTCCGGAAAGCCCTCGTTTGCGAAGAAGGGGTCCACGATCAGCGCCGAAAAGCCGAACGGGCTCTCCTGCAGGGAAGCGATCGCCTCCTCGACCTTCAACGCGAAGGCCTCGGCAAAAGCCTGGCCACTCTCGCCGCCAAGCGGGCGGTAGCTGTCCGGTGCCGGCACATGCCGCACATGGCCGCCAAACCCGCCGACGGGCGGCATGCGGGTGGAAAGCTGCGAAACGGCAGAAGTGTTGCCGTGATAGGTGTGGTCGGTGGCGATGACGCCGGTCCGGCCCGTCACCGCCTGCGCCATGCGCAGCGCCACGTCGTTCGCCTCGCTGCCGGTGCAGGTCAGGATCGCGGTGTCGAGGCTCCTGTCGAAGGTCGCCGTCAGCCGCTCCACATAGTCGAGAATGCCTTCGTGCAGATAGCGCGTATGGGTGTTGAGGGTCGAAGCCTGCCGGCAGATCGCCTCCACCACATGCGGGTGGCAATGGCCCACATGGGGCACGTTGTTGTAGCAGTCGAGATAGCGCCGCCCGTCCGCATCGAACAGCCAGACGCCTTCGCCGCGCACGATATGGGCGGGGTGCTCGTAGAACAGCGACATGTTTCGCCCGAGAAGGCGTTCGCGGCGGGCAAGAAGCGCGGCTTCGTCTGACATGACATTCTCCCGATCGGACATGCAAGCAATATACTTAACATGCTAAGTAATTTGCATGGGGTATGATGATTTGCAAGCGCAAACTTCCCTTGACGAAAAAGGGCGTCCCGAAGGACGCCCAAGGCAGTGCAGATGCGGGGTGCTGAGGGCGCTCACCCTTCTGCGCCGGAATGCAGGCCCCAATCGGTCCGCCGGGACAGAAGCGCTGCATAGTAGATCCCGCCGAGCACCATCATGGCGAGCGTCGCGCCGAGGCTTGGCCGGCCGATGACGGGATCGAGGAAGTTCTGCCAGGCGACGTAGATGAGGGCGGCAAGCGCCACCACCGCCGGCAGCGGAAAGAGCGGCATGCGGAAGAAGCCTTCCGAGGTCTTGCCCGTCTGGCGGCCGACGATGACGGCGATGCAGAGCAGCGCATAGATCGCGACCAGCGATGTGCCGGACACCACCAGCAGCACCTCGAAGGGGATTAAGCAGGCGGCAGCCCCCAGCACGCCTGCAAGCAGGGTTGCGAGCCAGGGCGTGTTCCAGCGCGGATGGACGAGGCCGAGCGCATGGCTGATCGGCCCAGACCACAGCCTGTCGCGGCCGGAGGCGAAGAGCAGCCGGCCCGTCTGCAGCACGATCGCGATGACGGCATTGAAGATCGCGAGCGCGATCGCCAGGCTTATGCCGACGGTCCAGCCATGACCTGCGGTCGAATCGATGAAATATTCGATCTTCTGCGGCGAGGTGAGCAGCGTTGCGAGATCGGGTGCGCCCACGAGCACGGCGGCGAGCGGCAGGATCTCGCAGAGCGCGGTGATGATCAGTGCCCAGATGATGACCTTGGCCATGGTCTTGCGCGGATCCTTGGTTTCCTCGGCGAAATAGGCAGCACCGCCATAGCCGTTGAGGGCGAAGAGCGCGACCGCGATCGCTGCAAGTGCTGCGCCGAAGGGAGCGGCGGTCAGCGCACCCGTGGCATCGGCCATCTGCGGCGAGGACAGGATTTCGCCCAGCGACCGCTGCGGGTTGACGAAGCCGAAGATGACGAGCAGGGCGACCGCGATCAGCTCGACCGTCAGGAACAGGCCGGTGATCCAGGCATTGGTGCGGATGTTGAGGATGCCAACGCCGGCGGCAACCAGAATGGCGACGACCGCCGCCCACTGGCCGTTGAGCCCGGGAATGAGGACGGCGAGGTAGGTGCCGATGCCGAGCGCGATGACGGCAATGATGAGCACGATCGAGATCGCCACCATGGTGAAGGTGATGAAGCCCCAGGCACGGCCGAGCATGCGCCCGATCATCACATATTCCGCACCCGCATGCGGGATGGCGGAGGAAAGCTCGGCATAGACGAGGGCCATGCAGAGGCCGATGATGGCGGCGAGGCTGAGGCTCAGCAGTGCGCCGCTGCCGGCGAGCGCGATCACGCCGGGCAGGATGATGAAGACCGACGATGCGGGGCTGATCGCCGAAAGGGTGATCATGACCGCATCGAAGGCAGTCAGGCCGCGGTGCAGGCCGGGTGGGTCGACGAAGGCATTCAATTCCGTTCCTCCCATGGAAATTTGAATGGAATTAAAATTGACAGGTCAGAAACTTTTGTCAATAAAGATTCATGAACGGCCTGTTTCGTGTGGCGGGCGCGGTGTACGGCTTCGGAGCGTGCTGAATGGAGTTCAGGATTTGAAGGTAACTAAGCTGCGGTCCGCCGAGGCGCGGAAGCGGGAATTGCTGGATGCGGCGGAGGCGCTGATCGCGGATCAGGGCATCCACCAGGTGAAGCTGCGCGATATCGCCGGCCAGGCCGGGATGACGCCCAATGCCGCGCTCTATTATTACCCGACCCTGGAGGCGATCTTCGAGGACGTGCTCAAGCGCTCGCTGGAGCGCTATTGCGAGGACCGGCAGAAGATCGCCGACGGCGAGGGCAGCCCGGCCGAAAAGCTCGCCCGCATGCTGCCGGCAGGGCTGCCGGGCGGCGAGGAGGACCGGCTCGGACGGCTCATCTATGAAATGGGCAGCTTCGCCCGCACCGACGCCGCCGCTGCCGCGCGCTACATCACGCTCTTCGAGCGGCAGGTGGCGCTCTATACCGGTGTGCTGGAGGCAGGCGCCGGTTCCGGCGCATTCCGGCTGAAGGGGTCCGCCCGCGACATCGCCCGTACGATCGTGGTGATGGAGGACGGGCTGGGACTTGCCTTGACGAACAAGGTGCCGACGCTGAGGCGCGGGGAGGCGCTCGCCCTCCTCGAAGCCTATGTGGCGGCGGCCGTAGACACTTCCATGGGAGAGGATGAGTGAACATGAAGATGGAAAGCGTGATGCCGGAAGCGTGGAGGAAGACGCCGGCGGGCGAGCCGCGGGCGCGGGCGCTCGGACTGCCGCTGCGCGGCGAACCGGGTCCCTTCAACGCCATCACTGATATCGCCGGCGTCGAAGTGGGCTGCGTGACGCTGATCGAGGACCGGGCCGATTGCACGGTGCGTACCGGCGTGACCGCCATCCTGCCGCGCGGCAAGGACAAGACCGGCAATGCCTGCCCGGCTGCCGTCCATTCCTTCAACGGCAATGGCGAGATGACCGGCTTCACCTGGATCGAGGAGGCCGGCAGCCTCTCCATGCCAATCGCGATCACCAATTCCCATTCTATCGGCGCCGCCCATGAAGGCGTGCTGCGCTGGTTGGTGAAGAACCGCCCCGACGTCGCCCGCCAGTGGATGCTGCCGGTCGCCGCCGAGACCTATGACGGCCTGCTCAACGACATCAACGGCCTCCATGTCCGCCCGGAACACGTGGTCGCGGCCCTGGACAAGGCAGCGAGCGGGCCCGTCGCGGAAGGGTCGGAAGGCGGCGGCACGGGCATGATTTGCTACGGCTTCAAGGGCGGCAACGGCACGTCGTCGCGCCGGGTCACGGTCGGAGATCGCACCTATACGGTCGGTGTCTTCCTGCAGGCGAATTTCGGCTCCCGCCACGAGTTGACCGTCACAGGCGAATGGATGGGGGAGAAGCTGAAGGGCAACAACCCCGTCGCCGATCTCATGGCCGCCGCCGCAGACGCGCGGGAAGGTGCGGGCTCCTGCATCGGCATCCTTGCCACCGACGCCCCGCTTCTGCCGGGACAGCTGAAGGCGCTCGCGCGGCGCATCCCGCTTGGCCTCGCCCGCACCGGCACCAGCGGCTCGCATTTCTCCGGCGACATCTTCCTTGCCTTCTCGACCGCCAACGAAGGCGTGCTCGACAGCCGTTTCACGGAAAGCGCCGAGGCCGAGCGGAGCTACACCATGCTGCCCTGGCCGGCCATGGACACGCTTTACGAGGCCGCGGTCCACGCCACGGAAGAGGCCGTGCTCAACGTGCTGATCGGCAATCGGCCAATGACCGGCCGGAACGGACTGACCATTCCGGTTTTCCCGCGGAGCGCGCTGTCTCCCGTGACGGTAAGGTGACAAGGCGCGCTGCGCTTGGTTGAAGGTGCAATCTGGAGTAAATTTACTGTCCTATTTATGTGCTCCAGATTGCCGAATTTTCTATCATCTGCCCGGTTTTTCGGCATTTCGTAGTCGAATAAAACAATCTTAAGGCTTTGACGCCAATTTAGGGCTCTTAAGGGCCCTTGCCCTGCTCCCCCGCATGGGAGCCATTCGTCATGACGACGGTCCTCCACATCACTGCTCGATCATACAGTCCCGGGATGGCTTCCGGGCTGCAAGGAGAACTCATGTCCATTCGTGCCAAGATCTATTCGGTGGTCTGTCTTCTGGGCGCAATCTGCGTGCTCACGGGAGCCATGGCCTGGTTCGTGCTGGTCCAGTACGACGCCAAGCTTGCCTCCTATCGCAACATGGCCGACCGCGCCTTCCTCGGCGAGCACCTGAACCGTCAGGTCAGCACCGTCGTGATGGAAGCCCGTGGCATCTACGCCGCCGCGAACCCCGAAAAGGCAAAGAAGTTCGCCGATGGCCTGATGGAGCAGCTGGACGGGATCGACGCGACACTCAAGGAATGGCGTCCGCTGGTGCCCGACGCTGAGTTGAAGCCGTTCGAGGCCGTCGTCGCCCGCGCCGCCGAGTTCCGCACGTTCCGCGCGGAGACCGCACGCCTCGGCACCGAGGTCTCGATCGAGGCCGCAAACGAGCAGGGCAACAACGACGCCAACCGCGCCAACCGCAAGGCCTTTCAGGCCGAGATCGACGCCGTCGTGAAGATCGACCGCGAGAACCTCGAAAACATCAAGGGCGATATCCACAGCTTCCAGACCACTATGGCCGCCGTGGTGCTGGTTACCGTCCTCGCCGGCCTCGCCATCGGCGGAGCTGCCGCCTTCCGCATCGCCTCCACCCAGATCAGCCGTCCGATCCAGGAGCTGACCGGCACCATGACGCGCCTCGCCGATGGCGATCTCGATGTCGCCATTCCCTATGAAGGCCGCAAGGACGAGATCGGCCAGATGAGCCATGCGGTCTCGATATTCCGCAAGAATGCCATCGTCATCCGCGATCTGAGCGCCGACGAGAAGGCCGTGCAGCAGATGACCCAGCGCTTCCAGGCCGATGCCGCGACGCTGGTGGAGTCGGCGGTTGCCGGCGATTTCACCGCCCGCCTGCCGGAGAGCTACCAGCGCGAGGACCTGAACCGTTTCGCGGGCCTCATGAACAGACTACTGACGTCGGTCGGCTCCGCGCTCGACGAGGTCCGCGCCGTCTCCGACAGCCTTGCCCATGGAGACCTCACCCGCCCGATGCAGGGTCAGTTCCAGGGCGCTTTCGCGCACCTGCAGCAGAACCTCAACGCCGCCCTCGATCATCTCCGCCAGAGCCTCGGCCAAGTTCGGAACTCGACCGGGGACCTCACGCAATATTCCTACGAACTGCGTCATGCCTCGGAAAACCTCTCGCGGCGCACCGAACAGCAGGCGGCTGCTCTGGAGGAAACCTCCGCCGCGCTTGAAGAGATCACTTCAGCCGTCAAGAACTCCGCCCAGCGCGCCGAGCAGGTGACCCGCACGGTGACGGAGGCGACCGTCAGCGCCAAGCAATCGGCCAGCGTCGTGCGCGATGCCGTCGAGGCCATGGGCCGGATCGAAAGCGCCTCGAACGAGATTACGCAGATCATCAACGTCATCGACGAGATCGCCTTCCAGACCAACCTTCTGGCGCTGAATGCCGGCGTCGAGGCAGCCCGCGCAGGCGAGGCAGGCAAGGGCTTTGCGGTCGTGGCGCAGGAAGTGCGCGAACTCGCCCAGCGCGCGGCGCACGCCGCGAAGGATATCAAGGGTCTCATCACCAAGTCCGGTGAGGAGGTCAACCGCGGCGTCAAGTTCGTGCAGGCGACGGGCACCTCGCTCGCCGAGATCGAATCGCGCGTCCTCAAGATCAACGACGATATCCAGGCGATCGCGACCGCATCCCGCGAGCAGTCGATCGGACTCCAGGAGGTCAGCTCCGCCGTCAACCAGATGGACCAGATGACGCAGCAGAACGCAGCGATGGTGGAAGAGACCGCCGCCGTGACCGAGAAGCTTGATGATGGCGCAACCGAGCTTTCGACAACGGTCGGCCAGTTCGTGATAGACCGCGAAGCCGAAAGCCGCAGCCGCTATGCGGCCTGACGGCGCGGTATAATACCGCATTTCAGAAAGCCGTGGCGGATCGCTCCGCCACGGCTTTATTCTCGTGGGTGTCCTGAGGACTTATGCGAAATAATAGTCCTGGCTGCCGAGCTCGGTTACACCCAGAATCTTGAAAGTCTCCGACGTGCCAGCGGCATCGATCTGCCACAGATCGTCGGAGACATGGTGCAGAGTGGCCCCTTCGCCATATCCGCGGAATTCGATCCTGTCGCCGCCGGCGATCATGGCACCTTCGAAGTCGGTGATGGTGTCACCGTCCGCTTCGCCGCGGAAAAACAGGAATGTATCGCTGCCGGCTCCACCGCGCAGCCTGTCGATGCCCTGACCACCGATAAGGACGTCGTTGCCAAAGCCGCCGACCAGGCTGTCATTGCCCGCATCGCCGAATAGAAGATCGTCGCCGCCGCCGCCGCTGATGAAATCGTCGCCGCCCTTGCCGCCGATGCGATCGGCACCGGCATCGCCATAGAGCGAATCCCCAAACTGGCTGCCACGGATGACGTCCGCGCCGTCCTGGCCATGGACGCCGACACTGCCTGTCGAGAGTTCGAAATCGATCACGTCCGACTGGTCGGTGCCGTGGATGTCCGCCTTGGACGTATTCGAACCCAGCCAGTCCATCGTGACCGTGGCGGCCGCGCTCGTATCGCCGAAGGGATCGGTGACCTGGTACTGGAAGCTCGTCGTGCCAATGAACGGGGAGGGGGTGTCCAGCTGAACGGAAAGCGATGAGCCTTCGTTCGCGAGGTTTACATTCTCGAGCCAGAGACCCTTGGTGAAGTTCGAGAACTGCACATCGGTCGCCACCTGTACCTCGGAGCCGGGATCGTTACCGAGGATCTCGCCCAGCGTGATCGTATGCTGAAGCCCCGACTCCACGCTGCCGGTGGAATGGTCGGTGATGAGGTCGTCGGCGACCACGGGTACGTGCTTGGGCAGGAAGCTTCCGTCTTCGGAGCGCACCGCCACCGCATAGATGGCCGGTCCCGTGATGTTCTGCGTGACGATCACGTCATAACCGGGCGTCTGCGCGAAATAGGCGGGAACGGATAGCTGCGATCCGGCCGGTCCGCTGTCCAGCTCTTCGCCCACGTAGCCCTTGCCGTAGAGGATCTGGGCGCTTTCGAAGTTCTTCCACCAGATGCTGAGCTTGTCACCGGGCGAGAGCTCCACGCGGCCGAAGTTGGAACCGTAAAGATAGTCCATGTGTCACCTCCAGTTTTACTGTTGGCAACAATAGAAACCCGCCAAATTCGATCAACCGCGAGAAATCACCCTACAGTAGTAGGATATGATATATTCTATTAAAATTAGAACTCATGTCCCGAGCAACCGTGCAGCGCGATACGGACGTAACAAGGGGGGAAAAAGAAAAAGCCCTGCAAAAGCAGGGCCTTGTCTGAAACTGGATGGTGGGCGTGACAGGGATTGAACCTGTGACCCCTACGATGTCAACGTAGTGCTCTCCCGCTGAGCTACACGCCCATCCGATGAGGCGCATACATCACAAAACCCCTCGTCGCGTCAACAGGCTTTTTCCGTTTTTTGTCAGAAGTTTCCGATTGCGGTGGAAAAAACCGTGGGGGACGGGTGCGCAGGAATGCATCTTTCCGCCCACGAAAAAGCCGGCCTCCCAAGGGAAAGCCGGCTCATCAAATGAGGGGTGCGGAAGCGGTTCAGGCGACCAGCAATTTGTTCACTTCGTCGACGAGATCGCGCAGGTGGAAGGGCTTGGAAAGCACCTTGGCATCCTTCGGCGCCTTCGAATCGGGGTTCAGGGCGACGGCGGCGAAGCCGGTGATGAACATGACCTTCAGGTCCGGATCGAGTTCCGTCGCGCGGCGCGCCAGTTCGATCCCGTCCATTTCCGGCATCACGATATCGGTCAGAAGCAGGGAGAAGGGTTCTTCCCGCAGACGGTCGTAAGCGCTGGCCCCGTTATCGAAAGAGGAAACCTTGTAGCCGGCCTTTTCGAGCGCCTTCACGAGGAAGCGGCGCATATCGTTATCGTCTTCGGCAAGGAGGATTTTCTGACTCATACTCTGGGACCACTGCTGGAAGTGAACATCTCGCATTTCAACGTCGGACGTTAGGGCGCGTCCGGTAAAGATCCAGTGAAGATCGGCTGTTTTCTGCGCGAATTCACATATTTGATCATATGGACTTCCCGTTGTCATGCTGGCAACATGACAAATGATTGTAACAGATGATTTGCCTGGGAGCCAATGGATTTGATGGCGCATGACGAGAGCGGATATCCCCTGTTCGAGATCCGCGAGCCCACCGTTCAGCGCATTCCGTTCGTGTTCAACTCCCCCCATTCAGGCCGCCGCTATCCTTTGTCCTTCCTCGAAGAGTCCCGCCTCAGCGGCCACCAGATCCGCCGCTCCGAGGATCATTTCGTCGACGAGCTCTTCGCCTCTGCCACAGCCTTCGGTGCGCCCATGCTCGTCGCCCACTTCCCGCGGGCCTATGTGGACGTGAACCGCGAGCCCTACGAACTCGACCCCAAGATGTTCGACGGCAACCTGCCGCCCTTTGCCAATGTCGGCTCCGCCCGTGTCGCCGGCGGGCTCGGCACCATTCCGCGCATCGTCGCAGAAAACATGGAGATCTACCGCCACCGCCTGCCGGTGGACGAGGCCATGCGCCGCGTCGAGGAGATCTACAAGCCCTATCATGCGGCACTGCGCAAGCTCATCGCCCGCACACATGCGCGCTTCGGCTACTGCATCCTGATCGACTGCCATTCCATGCCCGGCAACATCCGCCTCGGCGGCAATGGCGACAGGCCGGACGTGATCCTCGGCGACCGTTACGGCTCTAGTGCTTCCTCGACACTCTCGACGGCGGCGCTGGAGATCTTCGACGATCTCGGCTTCAACGCGGTGCGCAACAAGCCCTATGCCGGCGGCTTCATCACCGAGCATTATGGCAGGCCCTCGCGCGGGCTGCACGCGCTGCAGGTGGAGGTCAGCCGCGCGCTCTACGTGGACGAGACGACGCTGGAGAAGACGCGCGGCTTCAGCCCGCTCGCCCAATCGCTCGCAAGCTTCGTCGGGCGGCTCGTGTCCTTCGCCTGCCAGTCGGAAGGGGCGACGGCGCTTGCTGCCGAATAGGCGTCTGAAACAAAGCCGCCATTTGCAATCGCAAGCTTTTGGTCTATTGAAGAGATCTCTTCAGACGGGCCGGTTCGCTGCGGCTCCCCACGCTCCAGAGGCAAGTTCCATGTATCCTGATCGCGCCTTCTTCAACCGGCTGGCCGATGCGGCCAAGGCCGAGACCCTGCCGCGCTTCCGCTCCGGCCTCGACGTGACCAACAAGCATGCCGCGGGCTTCGACCCCGTGACCGAGGGCGACAAGGCCGCCGAGCTTGCGATCCGCGCGCTGGTGGAGGCGCATTTTCCGGAGCACGGCTTCCTGGGCGAGGAACACGATACCTACGGCCTCGACCGCGACCTGGTCTGGGTGGTCGATCCGATCGACGGAACGCGTGCCTTCATCTCGGGCGTCCCCGTCTGGGGCACGCTGATCGGCTTGCGCGAAAAGGGCAGGGCGATCATGGGCCTGATGGACCAGCCCTTCACCGGCGAGCGCTATTTCGCCGATGGCAAGGCCTCCTGGTACACTGGCCCCGGCGGGGACCGCCAACTTAAGACACGGGCCTGCGAAAGCCTCGAGGACGCGATTCTCTTCACCACCTCGCCGCACATCTTCGGGGCCGATCTCGATGCCTATATGCGCGTGCAGGACAAGGTGCGTCTCTTCCGCTATGGCGTCGATTGCTATGCCTATGCCCTGCTCGCCGCCGGTCATGTCGATATCGTCGTCGAAAACTCTCTGAAGCCCTATGACGTCGGTGCGCTCATCCCGATCATCGAGCAGGCGGGCGGCGTGATGACCACCTGGGATGGCGGCCGTCCGGAAGATGGCGGACGCATCCTCGCCGCCGGCTCCAAGGCCGTGCACGAACAGGCCATGGCGCTTCTCAACCGCTGATATCGATTGATCAGAGGGCGGCGCCCAGGCCGCCTTCCTCCGCATCGCTGCCAGGCATGAAGGCGGCGATGGCACCGAGAGCCTGTTTGCGGAAGAGGTCCCGCTCCTGGAAGATCTCGTGCTGCGCGCCCGCGATCGGCACCAGCTGGCAGGCCCGGAAGTTCCGCGCCAGCCGCTCCTGGTCGTCATAGGGCACGAGCCTGTCCATCGTGGGGGCCAGCAGGATGGTCGGGATGGTAATGCGAGTCAGGTGCTCGCGGCGTGTGACCCGGTCGATCGTGGAAAACGCCCCGTCCAGCCAGCGGCAGCTCGGCGGCCCGAGCCCGAGCTCGGGGTGGGCCTCTACGATCTCCTGGTTGCGCCGGTAGCGCACCGGATCCGAGGTGACGATGTTCTTTTCGAAGGGGAGAGACTGCTTTTCCCGGGTCAACGCGAGGCCCGACAGGCCGGTATAGCAGGCGGCCCGTGTCAGCACCCGGATAAGGCCTGTCGGCAAAACCTGTCCCGAAAGGCCGAGAAAGGGTGCAGACAGCGCCATGCGCTCGATCCGGCTCGCGAGCATCGGCGCGGCGGAGAGCGCGACGAGGGCACCCGTGGAATGGGCGATCAAAAAGAAGGGCAGGCGCGTATCCGGCAGCACGATCTCGGTCAGGAAGATCTGCAGATCCTTCTCGTAATCGGTGAAACGCCGCACGTGCCCGCGCCGCGGATCCGGCAGCAGCCGGTCCGAAAGTCCCTGGCCGCGGTGATCATAGGTCGCAACCCAGAGGCCGAGCGCGTTCAGGTCCCGGATCGTCTCGAAATACTTCTCGATCGACTCGTTGCGTCCGTGCAGCAGCACGACCGTGCCCTTCGCCACCGAATGGCTGGAGCGGAAGATGGCATAACGCAGACGGATCCCTCGATGGCCGGTGAAATAGCCGCAGGAATGATTGTCTGGCGGCGGATTGTCCGGGGTGAAATGCAGGATGGCGTCCATGGAGATTTCGAAGCGAGAGCTGGCCGGGCGCGGCTGGGGCGTGTTCGCCTATGGGTAATACCCGCTTGCCGGGCGGTCAAAGAAAAAAGCCGGAACCCGTCATAATCGGAGGGCGGCACAGGTTCCGGCTTCAATGAACCGGACGGTCATCGGGGGGAGACCGGCCGGAGGCAGGAGTGTTTTCCTCCTGTGCCGATGTCCTAGCGCAACCCGCCTGAACGCTTGCGGAATGACGAATTCATGTGTGGTTCAGCTCGCTGAAGATTCCGCGATTTCTCCTCTTGAAAGCCGAAAATCCGCTTCCCATCTCCTTGTCACAGGCGCCAGTAAGGGCCTGTCGCGCACCGGGTATCGCCTGATCAGGGATGCCGGCGCACCACGAAAAATCGCTAACCGTCGCTCACAGGAGGACACCATGCGTCACGTAGATTTTGCTCCCCTCTATCGCTCCACCGTCGGCTTCGACCGCCTGTTCAACATGCTCGACGGCGTCAGCCAGCCTGAGCAGTCCTATCCGCCCTACAACATCGAGCGGACCGGAGAGAACACCTATCGCATCACCATGGCCGTTGCCGGTTTCGACGAGAAGGAGCTTTCCATCGAAGCCCATGCGCACGTGCTGACCGTGAAGGGTGAAAAGGCCGAGGAAGCCGCAGGCGAGAGCGAATATCTCTATCGCGGCATTGCCAAGCGCGCCTTCGAGCGCCGCTTCCAGCTTGCCGATCATGTCGAAGTCCAGGCTGCCTCGCTGAAGAACGGCCTGCTCCATATCGACCTGCTGCGCAACATTCCCGAAGCCATGAAGCCCCGCCGCATCTCCATCGCCGCCGACGCTTCGGCCCCGAAGGCGATCGAAGGCCAGGTCTCGGTCAACTAAGCGGTCTTGAATCGCGGACTTATCTAGGGCGGTTCCCGTAAGGGAGCCGCCTTTTCTATTTGCTTAAGACTCTAACAGAGGCGCGTCTGGCCATCGTTCCCGCGTAGCGTCCCGGAGATGCACGATGGCAGTCACCGCTTCGGCTTCGTCCATGGAGAGCACCTCTGCCGCATACCGGATATGAGATGTGTCGAGCAGATGGTTGAGGATAGCGACGAGCTTCCTGCTGATGTCCGGTCCATAGGCCGTCTCAGCCTTCACAATGGCCTGTGGCGGAATGCTGCCATGGGCTTCTACCAGTTTGCCGAGGTCGATGGCGTCCCTGAATGCCACTGCCCGGTCGAAGCAGCGGTCCGCATTGGCAAGAAGCTTTTCTGCGAAGAGGTCGTCTCTGGTCAAAGTCGGAACCATAAGGTCAGGGTCGAGGCCGCCATCAAGGGAAATCCGGGCCTCGCGGATGATTTCGAATTTGAATGACATATTCTGATATCCGATCAGGGTTCTGATTCCGTAGCCGTCGGCGCGCACGTCCCGGAGTGCGGCGACCGAGTGGTCGAAAATGCAGGCTGGCCCTTCACTGAAAAAGGCGTTTCGAAGTTCGCGGTAGCCACCCTGATCGGCGCACAGAAAGTCGAAGTCGAGCGAGGTGCGGTATTCACCATGCTTCAGGACGATGGCCGTACCGCCGCCGAAATAGCACCTGCAGGCGAGCAACCGGTCACGATTCATGCCGGCGAGGATTTCGGCGAGGCGCTGATGTTCTGTGCGCTTGAAGGGCATGGTGGCGTTCCGCGTTGAACCGGTTGCAAGCTTGTTCAGAACTGCCCTGCCGCTTCAAGGGCTTCGATCAGCCTGCGAGCAGCTTTCCTTTCCCGAACCGCTGAACGAGACCGTCCAGTAGAGCTTTTTCCCGGTCGCTCATGCGTTCACGGTCGACGAAGCGCCAGTTCCGCTCATAGAGCGCAAACGCATCCTCGGCTGCGATCGGACGTGCAGGGTCGCGATTCCAGGCGAGCAGTTTCAGCTCGGGATAGTCAGCAGGCACCAGAGGCTGATCGAATTCCGGGTTCATGCACCGCAGGATACCCGATATTCGCCGCATCACCAAATCAGGCAGGCCCGGCTTAGCCAAACAGCCGCAACAGCCCGTCCACTTCCTCCTCATGGGTCGCAAAGCTGGTGACGAGGCGGATGAGGACTTCGTCTTCGGCGGCGAGATCCGGCTGGTCCGCGGGTACCGGCCAGTCGTAGAAGCGGGCGCCGGCTTTCTGGGCTTCGTCCATCACGCTTTTCGGGATCACGGCGAAGACTTCGTTGGCCTGCGTGTCCCAGGCATTGCGGCAACGGTTCGACCGGGCAAGCCCGGCGCGCAGGCGCTCCGCCATGGCATTGGCATGAGCGGCCATGCTCATCCACAATCCGTCCTGCAGATAGGCGTCGAACTGGGCGGCGATGAAGCGCGACTTGGAGAAGAGCTGCGCCGAGCGCTTGCGCAGGTACGGCATGTCCCGAGCCTTGGCCGGATCCATGATGACGAGCGCCTCGGCCATCCAGCAGCCGTTCTTCGTGCCGCCGAAGGAAAGCACGTCCACGCCGCGCTTCCAGGTCATGTCCGCCGGCGTGCAGCCGAGCGCGGAGAGGGCATTGGCAAAGCGCGCACCGTCCATGTGGAGCGGCAGGCCGGTTTCCCGCGCAACGGCGCTCACCGCCTCGATCTCTTCGAGTGAATAGACCGTACCGAATTCCGTAGCCTGGGTGATGCTGACGGCTGCCGCCTGCCCGAAGTGGACGCCACCCTCGGGGAAGCGGGCGATTGCGGCGCTAAGCGCCTGCGGGTCTATCTTGGCATTTGCGCCTGAAACAGGATGAAGCCGCGAGCCATGGGCGAAGAAGCCCGGCGCGCCGCATTCGTCCGTATGAATATGCGCTTCATGATGGCAGAAGGTCACGCCGCCGGTCCTGGCAACGCTCGCGAGCGCCAGCGAATTGGCCGCCGTGCCGGTGCCGACGAAGAAGACGGCCACCTCGCGCTCGAAGATCTCGTTGAAGCGCTGGTAGACCATCTGGTCGAGATCGCTGGTGCCATAGGCCGAGGCGAAGCCGCCCGACACGTCGAAGAGCCGCTGGGCCACGGCCGGGTGCGCGCCAGCCCAGTTGTCAGAAGAAAAAATCATCGGATTTACGTCCGTTTTGATGAGGCGGGATCTGCCGGAAATTTCGGCTGAGGGAATCCTACAGGTTTGATCCCTGCGATCAATCGCAACAAATGGCAGTTTGGCAAGATATCGCGGCTTTGTTATATTGCATCCTGGATTGCCAAGCTGACGCAATAAAATTTCTCGCCATGTCATGGCCGTGTAATCTTGCTGCGCAATTTTCCATGAAAACAACAGAATGCACTTGCGCAGCTGGTCCTCGTCTGGCATAGAAATCGTGAAATTAGGACAGTCTTGCTGTCCTAATTTGCGGAATCCGAGGCTTGAGGGGCGCTTGGTTAACAGGTCCTTCGGTAGCCGGACGCAAAAAGATAAATCGATTTGAAGGACTTGGTGTCAGGCCACCGGTCCTTCTTACCTTGGAAGCCGGTCTTGCCGGTGCGCGACAGGAGACGAGACGATGAACGACATGCAGTCGAAGATGCACATGTCAGCCGGAGCCCAGGACAGCGTGGCCCGCACGTCGAAGGCGAAAGCGCGCAATCACGCTGGTCTTCCCGCGGCCCAGGGTCTCTATGACCCTGCCAACGAGCACGATGCCTGCGGCGTCGGCTTCATTGCGCACATGAAGGGTCAGAAGTCGCACCAGATCGTCAGGGACGGCCTGTTCATGCTGGAAAACCTCACCCACCGCGGCGCGGTCGGTGCGGATCCGCTTATGGGCGACGGCGCCGGCATCCTGGTGCAGATCCCCGATCGCTTCTTCCGCGAGGAAATGGCGAAGCAGGGCGTCATCCTGCCAAAGGCCGGCGAATATGGCGTCGGCTATCTGTTCATGCCGCAGGACGACGACCTGATCGCCCACTTCAAGCAGGTGATCGCCGATGTCGTGGCGGAAGAGGGGCAGGTGCTTCTCGGCTACCGCGACGTTCCCGTCGACAATTCCTCGCTGTCAAAGGCGCCGGACATTGCCGCGACCGAGCCACGCCACATCCAGGTCTTCATCGGCGCCGGCCGCGATGCCGCGAGCAATGACGAGTTCGAGCGCCGGCTCTTCACGCTCCGCAAGGTCATTTCCAACCGAATCTATGCGGAAGCGGATGGCGGCGATCTCGGCTTCTACGTCGTCTCGCTCTCCACCCAGACCGTGGTCTACAAGGGCATGTTCCTCGCCTATCAGGTCGGCGCCTATTACAAGGACCTCAACGACCCGCGCTTCGAGTCGGCGGTTGCTCTCGTGCACCAGCGCTTCTCCACCAACACCTTCCCGTCCTGGAAGCTCGCGCATCCCTACCGCATGGTCGCCCATAACGGCGAGATCAACACGCTGCGCGGCAACGTGAACTGGATGGCGGCGCGCCAGGCTTCGGTGTCCTCGCCGCTGTTCGGCGAAGACATTTCCAAGCTCTGGCCGATCTCCTACGAAGGTCAGTCGGATACGGCCTGCTTCGACAATGCGCTCGAATTCCTCGTCCGCGGCGGCT
>CAMFHT010000015.1 GCA_945952245.1 uncultured Rhizobium sp.
CATCCTGTACCTTGTAACAAAGGTCTGTAACAATGCGCTTCCATTTGGTTCGGCCCATGGTCTCTAAAGGCTCCTCAATCCCCCAGTTTACGCAGCGTATTCCAACGGACCTTAAGGCCCGGCTGGTGGGTCAGACTTTGCTTATTCCCGTGGGTGGCGAGACCATCAAAGTCAGGATTACGCAGAGCACTCAGAGCGTCCGCTTCTCTCTCCGCACTTCAGACCGCAATGAGGCGAAGCTCCGGCACTCGCAAGCCGTCGCCTTCATGCTCGACCTCTTCGAACGGCTGAGAGCCAACAAGCCGGTGGACCTCACGAATCGGCAAGTGGCTAGCCTCCTAGGCGAGCTGCATGCGTCCTGGGCAAGAGACCCGGATGATTCGCCCCAGCTCACTGTCACCCCGGCTACCGGCACTATGGACAGCGACCATGAGGAAGACCCAGAGCTAATCGCTGAGTGGGACGCTGTGTACAACGACATTGCGGAGCGTGCTGCTACGGACCCCTCCTTCTTTGCTCCGCCTGCGGGAGGCCAAACGCTTGAGCAACTCGCCCGGCAGCAGGGCAGGCTCAAGGGCATCCATGGGCTATCTGAGCGGTCTGTGGGCCAGCTGACTGCCCGCATCCCCTCAGCGGTCTCTCAAGGCCTTAGCACGGCGGCTAGGAAGCGCGTATACGGGTGCCCGCGTGGGCGAGCTGGTCCAGCTCCGCAAGGAAGACATCTGGCAGGACGCTGAGACGGGCGCTTGGGTCCTTACTGTCACCCCTGAAGCCGGGAACGTGAAGGGCAAGGAGCGCCGGGACATTCCCCTCCATGAGCACCTCATCGAGCAAGGCTTCCTGACATTCGTGGAAGGTGCGCCTAAGGGCTGTCTCTTCATGACCATTAAGCCGGGCTCATCGTTTGATGGGGTCTGGCAGAGCAAGAAGAACAGGGTGGCGGAGTTTGCCCGTGAGCAGGTCCCGGACCCCAATGTAGCCCCCAATCATGGCTGGCGGCATACCTTCAAGAGCCGGGGCTTTGAGGCTGGCATACAGGAGAAGGTGCTAGATGTGATCTGCGGCCACGCGCCTGCTTCAGTGGGGCGGGCTTACGGCTCTGTCACGATGAAGACCAAGGTGGACGCCATGCGGGTCTTCCCGAGGTACACGGTCTAGCAAATCTTAGCACGCCTCTAGAAATCATCTGTTAAGTGTAGCTCTCCATGCGCGTTGCTCATTCCATCCACTATTACTATTAAGGCTGCTAGATACATGCGAGGACTGAGCTTTGATTGATCCTGAGAAACGTAGGAGAACGACCACAGAGCAGCTATTCATTATCATGTACTTATTGTTTTTCTGCATGTCCGCCATCGGCGTATGGCAGCTTACTAAAGCGCTGTATACAGGCGTTGTCCACCTCAAGGGTCCCGACATTGATGTAACTCAGGAGCCATTCTGGTATTGGGTGGAGACTGCGTGCTGGGCCGCAATAGCTATAGCGCCTTGGCATTCAGCCTACCGCCTGTACTGCATCATAAACGAGGACAAGCAAAAGAAGCGATAGAAGCGCTGGGTCGCTTAGGTGTCTATTTCCTCACCCCTTGAGCTTCACGGGTCTCCACACGGTCACCTCATGGTTCCGCTCCGTGTTCATCTCCTCGCAGGTGATCTTGAACTTGCGGCTGTCGCATGTGGTGCAGCGGAAGGGGGTCTTGTAGAGGTCCTTCTGGTATACGACGGGAATTAGACCCTCCTCTCCATTACGAGGGGAATAGCCGCCCACGCCTAGCCCATCGCCGTACCCGCCCGGCACCTTGGGGGTCTGCCTGCCCGCTACTGCAAAAGGGGGTGGGGGCACCGGGGGGAAGCTCGCCGCCGCTGCCACGTGGATCACCTCTGAGATACGTGACCCCTAGGCTAAATCAGGCCTCTTCACGCTCCAATACAGTATATAAAGCTGACAGCATGTTCCCTAGAGCATCGTATAGGTTCTTGGGTGACTTATCCCCTTGTACATCTTTGGGGTTAACGCCGTAATGTCGTGCGACAGGGAGAAGCAGCATCTCTTGCAGCGCCGTGCCCACCAAAACAGCTAAGGCGCATAAAACGCGCTCCTGTAGTGTAAGGTCAGCGATATGGCGCAGGTTCGCATAATTCGGGTCCTCCCACACCATAGGCAATAATCTGTCAACATAAGGCTGAAGGCCGTCGAACAAGGGCGGGAAGTGCTTGCTGACTTCGGCGTCTTCAAACGACACCCTGTAAGCACCATGCGCGAAAGCGTTGCGGATACGACGAAAGCTATTCAGCCGGCTATATGTTGGCTGTGAAAGCCATCCAAGGAAGTAACACATCTTCAGCCGGTTGCTGAACGTAGACAGAGGTCCGGTGCCGCTGAACACCTCCTCTCGGTCGCTTTTCGTTTGCAGGTTTGGTAGCTGACGCTGGATTAGATCTGACAGCTTGTCCTCCAGAAGGGATGAAAGAACGAGCACCTGTGCTGTTTCACCCTCGGATTTAAGTTTCCTGAATAGCCCTGGCAGATCGTCAGTGTTGAACTCAGCAAAATCGATGCGATCTGAGACCATCTTAGCGAAACCACGCTTCACTGCATCAGAGTAGTAAGCAACGCGGTCCTTCCGCAGCGTTACAAACTCCTCGCTGATGAAGTCATAATATTTTCCGTAGGTATCATCATCGGTGGGCGGCACACTTTTGCTCACTTGGCATCCCCTTTTGCCGTACATATTGCACGAGTCGATGCCGGGGCACCATCGGCCTTCAAGCGCCTACCGGTTGTGATGAAGGTGGCAATCATTGAGCCAGACGGAAGGTTGCGAGGTCTCAGACCGATGGCGGCGCAGTTGCGCGGATCATGGCCCTCAGCCGCTCCATGTCCTCGTGCAGCGGATGGTCGTCCCTGTAATGAGCCGCCTGCGCGCGGATCATTGCATGGATGGCTTCCGTGCCGCCTGCGCGTGCGCCCTCATTGGCCCTGAAATCCGACGCCTGCGCCGCCACCATCAGCTCGACACCGATGATGTACTCGCCGTTGTCGAGAATGGCGTGCAGCTTGTTTGCCGCGGGCGTGGGATTGGCCAGGAAATCCTCCTGCAGGCCGGACGTGACCCCGCCATCGACAGATGACGGCAGGGTCAGGCGGCGGACCTCGTTGACAAGCCCGACTGCCGTATACTGCGCGATCATGAAGCCCGAGCAGCTTCCGGCATCGGCGGCGAGGAAGGGGGGAAGGCCGCTCACCAGCGGATTGACGAAACGGTCGAGCCGGCGCTCGCTCATCACGAGCAGCTGTCCGATCGCCGTGGCGAGGCTGTCCAGCGAAAGCGCCAGGGCCGGTGCAACCGCATGGGCCTCGGAGGTTACGACCGGATGCTCCGGCGTGCCTGAGACGGCCGGGTTGTCCGTGACGGAGGCAAGCTCCTGGTTTACCACCCGCCCGGTTTCCGCCAGCACGTCGCGGGCGGCCCCGTGCACATGCGGGATGGCGCGAAGGCTGAGCGCATCCTGCGTCCTGCGGCCAGCCGCTGCGGCAATGACTCCGCTTCCTGCAAGGCGTGCGTTGAGTGCTGCTGCGACCGAAGCCATACCGGCTGACGGACGAAGTGCGGTGACCGCTGCACCAAAGGCCGGCATCTGGCATCCCGCAGCTTCGACGGAGAGCGCTGCAGCTGCATCGGCCCAGTCGAGAAGGTGCTCGGCCCGTGCGACCGCGAGCGCGGCGAGCCCTGTCGCGCAGGCGGAACCATTGACGAGGCTGAGGCCTTCCTTCGCACCGAGAACGAGTGGTTCCAACCCAATCGCCGCAAGCGCCTCTCGGCCTGCAAGAATTTCACCACCAACCCTTGCACGCCCTTCGCCGATCAAAACCAACGCGATCGACGCATTGTGCACGAGATAGCCGACCGAGCCCTTGGAGGGTACCTGCGGCACCAGCCCTCTATTCAGGAAGGCGAGGTAATGGTGGACGATGTCCGCGCGCACGCCCGAATGCCCATGGGCGAAATTGGCGATCTGCGCCGCGATGATGGCGCGAACCTCTTCATCGGGCACGCTCGCGCCTACGCCTGCGGCATGACTGAAAAGGATGTTGCGCGACAACAGGCTCTGCAGATCGCGATCGACAACCGTATCGGAAAGGGCGCCGACGCCGGTATTGATGCCATAGGCGCGCACGCCCGATTCGACGATCCGCCGGACGATTTCTGCGCCATGCGCAATCCGGGCTTCCGCTTCCGGTGCGAGCTCCAGCTTTTCGCCGCGCGCCACGCGTGCCACGTCGCGCCAAAGAAGGCCGTCTTTCAGGATGACTGTCATTTCAATTTCCGTAATGACCGATGAACTGGCGGAAAGCGGGCGACGCAACGGATCCGAACATCTCCTCCGGGCTGCCGGAGGATTCGATCAGCCCTTCGCGCATGAAGACGACGCGGTTGGAAACGTTGCGGGCAAAGCCCATTTCGTGGGTGACGACAAGCATGGTCATTCCCTCTTCGGCCAAAGCCCGCATGACGCGCAGCACTTCTCCCACCAGCTCGGGATCAAGCGCGGATGTCGGCTCGTCGAACAGCATGACCTTGGGCTTCATCGCGAGCGCGCGGGCAATTGCTGCACGCTGCTGCTGGCCGCCTGACATGTGTGCAGGATAGACATGCCGCTTGTCCGCGATCCCGACCTTCTCGAGCAGGGCTTCTGCCTCCGCAATGCACTCCGCCTTCGGCCGCTTGAGAACATGCACAGGGCCTTCGATCACGTTCTCAAGCACGGTCATGTGGGACCAGAGATTGAAGGACTGGAACACCATGCCGAGTTCCGAGCGGATGTGATCCACCTGCTTCTGGCTTGCCGGCACGGTCTTGCCATTCTTCTGCAGCATCCGGATTTCCTCGCCGTCGACGAAGACCCGACCGCTGGTCGGTGTTTCCAGAAGGTTGATGCAGCGCAGGAATGTTGACTTGCCGGAGCCGGAAGCGCCAAGCAGGGAGATGACGTCACCATCTCTTGCATCGAGGGAGATGCCTTTCAGCACCTCCAGCGTGCCGAAGCTCTTGCGTATGTCGCGGATGGATAGGCGGGGTTGGGCCGTCATGTCTTCGGGTCTCCGGATCGTTCACCGCCCGCCTGGAACGGGGCGGAGATGACGGGAAAGGCGATGTTCGAGCAGGCCGAGCGCCTGCAGGACGATGAAGTTCAGCGCGAGATAGATGAGCGCCGCGCATAGGAAGACTTCCATGGTGCGGTAGGTCTGGTGGATGAGCCGCTGGGCGACACCCGTCACCTCCCAGACCGTGACGAGGCTCGCAAGCGCGGTCGACTTCATCATCAGCACGATTTCGGTGGAGTATGCGGGCAGGGCATGGCGGAAGGCGATTGGCGCGAGAATGCGGCGCACCAGAAGCGGGCCGGACATGCCTATCGACCGCGCCGCCTCAATGTCCTTTGCCGAAACTGCCCGGATGCCGCCGCGGAAGATCTCGGCGGAATATCCGGCGGTGCAGAGCGCCAGCGACAGGACGGCGCAGACGAACGGTTCTCGGAGCAGCGGCCAAAGCGGCCCGTAGCGGATGACCGAAAACTGCGCGAGGCCGTAGAAGATCAGGAACATCTGGATCAGCAGCGGTGAGCCGCGGAAGACGAAAATATACCCTTTGGCGATGGCTGCGAGAACCGGATTGCCTCCGACACGCATCCAGACGACGACGAGCGCCAGCATGCCGCCAAGCGAGACGGATAGTGCGAAGAGCGCGAGCGTCATCGGGATGGCGGCGATCAGCGTCAGCATGGTGGAGGAGAGAAATGCCAGGTCCATCGCTCTGCCCTCACGCCTTGCCCATGGATGCCGAAGGCATGGACCGGTTGGCATGCCGCTCTGCTCCGGTGAAGACCCGGTCGGACAACGAGGTCAGAACCAGATAGAGGCCGCCACCGACGATGTAGAACAGGAAATACTGGTGGGTGGAGTTGGCCGAGACCTGGCTTGCCCGCATGAGCTCGACGAGGCCGGTCACGGAGACCAGGGCCGAATCCTTGAGGCTCAGCTGCCAGACATAGCCGATCCCGGGAATCGCCAGCCGAAAGACCTGCGGCATGATGATCCGCCGGAAGCGCAGGCTGCGCGGCATGCCGATCGCCGACGCCGCCTCAAGTTCACCGCGCGCAATCGCAAGATAGGCACCCCGGAATACTTCTGCCTGGTAGGAGCCTGAGATCACCCCGACCGCAAGCGCACCGGCGATGAAGGATGGCAGGCCGAGAAACCCTTGATAGCCCAGCCACTGGCCAAGGCTCGTGACGGCGCTCGAACCGCCGAAATAGATGAGGTAGATGATCAGCAGTTCCGGCACGCCACGGAAGACCGTCGTATAGGCATTGCCAAGGACACGAAGCGGAACCGAGGCCGACAGCTTGGCGCTCGCGACCGCCGCCCCGAGGATGGCGCCGATCACCAGCGCGACGGCCGTCACGGCGAGGGTCAGCATGGCGCCCAGCAACAGCCAGAGCGCCCAGCCCTTATCGCCGAAGCCCAACAGTGTCATGATATTCATCCGATGCCTCCCGCAGGCGATCGCAAAGCCTCCGCCCTCCGGCCAGACAGGAGGGCGGAGTGATTCATCGAGGTCTTACTTCGGGCTGACGTCGGTCTTGAACCACTTCATCGACAACTGCTTGACGGTGCCATCGGCAAGCGCGGACTTGATCGCCTCGCTGAACTTGTCGCGGAGATCGGTATCGGCCTTGCGGACGCCGAGGCCCTCGCCTTCGCCCCAGATCGGGCCCGCCACCTGCGGGCCGGTAAAGGCGAGCGCGCCATTGGCTGCCTCGAAGGTGCTGTTGAAGTAGACGGCATCGTCGAAGCCGAGATCGATGCGGCCGTTCTGCAGATCGATGTCGCGCTCGGAACCGGTCTTGTATTCACGCACCTCGGCGATGCTGCCGAAATTGTCGTAGATGAACTTGGCATAGACGGTCGCGGCCTGGATGCCGATCGTCTTGCCCTTGAAGGCCTCCTTCAGCGCCTCGATTTCCTTCACCCCGGTCTCGCCGGTCTTCATGGTGATGGTGTTGCCCGTGCCGGCTGCATTGGCGAGCGGGCCGTCCTTGGCCGTTGCAAAGGCGGCGGGAGTCGCAGCATAGGGCACGGTGAAGTCGATCACCTGCTTGCGCTCGTCGGTAATCGACAACGCATCCATGATCACGTCGAACTTGCCGGCATTGAGCGCCGGGATCATGCCGTCCCAGTCGGAGGCAACGAGGGTGCATTCGAGCTTGGCCCGTTCGCAAAGAACCTTCGCGAGCTCCGGTTCGAACCCGCCGAGCGTTCCGTCGGCATTGGTCAGGTTCCATGGCGCATACGCGCCTTCGAGGGTGATGGTGACCTTTTTCCAGTCCTTCGCCGCGGCGGGCAGCGAAACGAGCGTGGTCAGTGCGGCAGCGCCAAGGGCTGCGGCGGCAATTCTCTTCAATGCGGCATTCATGGGGTGTTCTCCTCTGGATGGGCTTGTCGTTGCCTGTATGCCGGTCTGTCGCCGGCTTGCCCGGAATGTCCGTGTCGAAAAAACACCAGCTCCGAGTTGTATATGGTACCATAGGAGGAATTCTGTGTTATGCAACATCAAAATTAAGCACCTTCGGAAATCGCCGAAGGCGGAGGAGGAGGGGTTCGATGAAATGGGCTGGAGGCATGCGGCGCGACCTCAAGGACAATGAGGGCGCACCCCTTTATGTCGGCGTGAAGCAGGTCATCCGCGACCGCATCCACAGTGGCGAATGGCCACCCAAGTTCCGCGTTCCCTCGGAGAATGAGCTCGTCGCAGAGCTTGGCGTCTCCAAGATGACCGCCAACCGTGCCCTGCGCGAGCTCGCCAACGAGGGAGAACTGGTGCGCATCCAGGGCGTCGGATCCTTTGTCGCGGAGCGAAAGGGCTATTCGGCTCTCTTCGAGGTCCGCAACATTGCCGAGGAGATTGCCGAGCGCGGCCATGAGCACGAGGCACGGGTGGTGATTCTGGCCCGAGAGACGGCTTCGCCGGAACTCGCCGACTTCCTGGAGGTCGAGATCGGTGCCAGCCTCTTCCACTCGCTGATCGTGCACAGCGAGAACGGTGTGCCGGTGCAGATCGAGGACCGCTTCGTCACTCCGGACGTGGCGCCGGATTACCTCGCTCAGGACTTCACGACGCAGACTCCCAATGCCTATCTCAGCACCGTCGCGCCGCTCAGCGGCTCGGAACATATGGTTGAAGCGGTGATGCCCCAAGCGTGGGAATGCAAGCTACTGACCATCCTGCCGACCGAACCCTGCCTTGCCATCCGTCGGCGCACCTGGAGCGGCAAGCAGCCAGCCTCGCTCGCCCGCCTCGTCTATCCCGGCCACAGATACCGGCTGCAGACGCGAAGCGGCAAAGTCTTTGATGATCCATATTGATCACGTTGTATATGGAACGTATGGAGCTCTCGGAAGATCGGTGAGTGGCGCTGACGCCCGGTTACAGCAGGCCGGCCGGTGATTCCAGACGCGGCCCGTTCGGCCGCCCGATGCCCGTATACGTGAACCCGTGCTTGTGCATCTCGGAGGGTCGGTAGATGTTGCGGAGATCGACGAGAACGGGTGTCCGCATGGCCGCCTTCAGCCGCCGGAAGTCGAGCGCCCGGAACTGGTTCCACTCGGTGACGATGACGAGTGCATCGGCGCCTTCGGCAGCAGCATAGGGACCGGTGGCGAAATCGATGCCCTGGATCAGGTGGCGCGCGTTATCCATGCCCTCCGGGTCGTACCCCGTCACATGCGCACCTGCATCCAGAAGCGTCTGGATGATGGAGATCGCCGGGCTGTCGCGCATGTCGTCCGTGTTCGGCTTGAAGGTGAGGCCGAGGACGCCGATGCGCTTGCCGCGCACCTCTCCACCCGCAGCAGCGATCACGCGGCGGCCCATGGCGCGCTTGCGGCTGTCATTGACGGCGACGGTCGCCTCGATGAGCCGCATGGGGCTTTCGTAATCCTGTGCCGTCTTCACCAGCGCCAGCGTGTCCTTCGGGAAGCAGGAGCCGCCATAGCCTGGTCCCGCATGCAGGAATTTAGGGCCGATCCGTCCATCCAGCCCGATGCCGCGGGCGACGTCCTGAACATCGGCGCTGACCTTTTCGGCGAGATCGGCTATCTCGTTGATGAAGGTGATCTTCATCGCCAGGAAGGCATTGCCGGCATATTTGATAAGCTCGGACGTGCGGCGCGACGTGAAGACCAGCGGCGCCTGGTTGAGGTAGAGCGGGCGATAGACTTCCGCCATACGGTCGCGGGCCCGCTCGTCATTGATGCCGATGACGATCCGGTCCGGCCGCTTGAAATCGTCGATGGCCGCACCCTCACGAAGAAACTCGGGATTCGAGACGACGGAAACGTCCGCCTGCGGATTGGTCTCCAGGATGATGCGCTCGATCTCGTCGCCGGTACCGACCGGGACGGTGGATTTCGTGCAGACGACGGTATAGCCAGTCAGCAGCGGTGCGATCTCGCGGGCGGCGGCGTACACATAGGAGAGGTCAGCATGCCCATCGCCCCTACGGGAGGGTGTACCAACCGCGATGAAGATGACGTCGCTGCCGGCAACGCTCTCGGCGAGATCCATAGAGAAGTGCAGCCGGCCGGCCTTCACATTGCTGGAAACGAGGTGGGCGAGGCCGGGCTCGAAGATGGGCATCTCTCCTTGCTTGAGCGCCTCGATCTTCTCTTCGGCCTTGTCCACGCAGATGACGTCATGGCCGAAATCCGCAAAACATACGCCGGATACCAGACCGACATATCCTGCCCCGATCATCGTGATCTTCATCGTCGCGCCTCTCCGGGAATGCACCAGCACTGAACCCGATCTAGGGCTGTTCTGACACATTCCTATGTACGCAAGACGACAGACGGCGGCCCGGTTTTCCGCCTATTGAACTATCTTTCCGCTATACCATGGGCATGGGCGACTGCGGGAACCCACCTATGTGAAGGCAGGTCCGGGCCGCCTGCCGACAACCGGCTTCCAGGCAATCCTCAAGAGATTTCTTCTGCAGACGAGCACTCAGGTACCCGGCAATGAAACTGTCGCCGGCGCCTGTCGTATCGATCGGGACGACAGGCTCAGCCGAGACACGGACGAGATCAGTCCCAGTGCTGGCCAGCGCTCCTGCGGCACCCAGCGTCGCGACGCCTGACTTCGCACCCTCGGCCAGAAGGCGCTCCACATGGCGCTCGGCCTCGTCCGGCGCATCACCACAGGAGACGAAGGCGACGGAGAGACCCGCAACACCGAGATGCTGCCGATCGTTGTTGACGGAAATGTCCTGCGAGCAGCTGACGCCCGCCTCGGCCAGCCGGCGGCGCAAGGTTCCGCCATCGTCCAGCCAGCCGATATGCACATGGTCCATGCCGAGAAGCGCCTCGATTGCCACCTCGTCGGGGGCATAGCCGCGGCAGGTGCCGAAATCTTCCGCCGTCATGATGCGCTCACCGGAGGGCAGGACCTGGATATCCGTATAGGCGGTCACGCCGGGTCGCTCGATCAGGTAGCGAACATCGACACCGTTTTCCTTGAGGATGGCGCGGGTCGCCGCGCCTGCCGCATCGGGGCCGATCGCGCCGAAATAGGAAGCCTCTGCCCCCATCCGCGCCCATTGAACCGCAACGTTCAGCGCATTGCCGCCGATCAGCGACTGCGAGAGCGGCGGGAGAAACCGGTCGACGCAATTGTCGCCGACGGCAGCAAGGCGGAAACGGGTCATGGAGAAGCTTTCCTGCAAGGTAAAAACGCCGGCAGCCTCATGGCCGCCGGCGATATCGGCCATCACTCAATAGGCGACGCGCTTGTAGTAGCGGCGTGTCGTGAGCGGATGGTTGCGCATGACCTCGAGATGGGCGCTGACACGCTCCAGGACAGTTGCCAGCACGATCGGCGAGACGAGGCCCCGCGCTTCGTCCGACAGGCCCGGAAGCGCGAAATCCCTGGTATCGAGCACTGCCACCTTGTCCGTGTAGGACGGCACGAAGCTCGCCACGCGCTCGATCAGCGGACGGGTCGCGTCCTCACCCTTGAAGAGGATGACGCTGACGCCCTTTTCCACCAGTTCCAGCGTGCCATGGAAGAAATGCGAGGCATGCACCGGACGGGTGCGGATCCACTGCATTTCCTCGAGAATGCACATGCCGTAGTAATGGGCCTCCGGCCAGACGTTCCCGGCGCCGGTGATGATGTGGTAGTCGGAGCCGGCGAGAATGCGGGCGAAGGCATCGGCCTTGGGCTCGAAGCTCTTCTTCACGTCGAGGAGCAGGCCCGGCAGCGTCTGGAGTTCGGTGGCAAGCGTGTCGTAATGGGCGATCTCGCCGCGGTGCTTCATGATCGAAAGCGCGATGAAGAGAGACTGGAGATAGAAGGATTCGCAGGACGTGTCGTCTTCGGCAAAGTTGACGAAGACGTGCGAGCCGCCCTTGCCGAGCGGGGTTTCCTCGTGGCCGACCAGCGTCAGCACGGTCGCGCCCTTCTGCTTCAGCTGTTCGAGGAGAGCGACGCTCTCCTTGGTCGTGCCGGAAAGCGAGGGCATGACCACGATCGACTTTTCGCCGAGATTGACCGAACCGGTGATCGTGAGTTCTGCCGTCATGCCGCCGAAGGCAGGGAAGCGGGATTTCTGCTGCAGCAGTTCCAGCGCCGGCTGCATGAGGATGGCAGCCCCGCCCGTGCCGAGGAAGAAGACGTTTTCGGCGCCCTTCGCCAGGCATTCGCCAATGACGGCATCGATGCGCGGGGCGAGCGCCGCCGCGCCGGACTGGATCTTCAGAAACCGCTGTTCGTCAAAATTAAGCATGACCCTCTCTCGATGTTGGTGACCGCTTCGGCCAGAACCACCTTGCCTTTGCAAAGTTGTAAGACAACTGACATCTATGGGCGGAACTGTCAAGTCCGGTGAATAGAGAGGACTTCGGCCTTTTTAGCACGTGCTGTTGCTTGACCGGGTTCGATTTGTCAGACAAGAAAAGAGAAAATGGCTGAAGGAGCCCGACCTTGGATGAACCGCTTCGCGATGGACGAACGCTCGTGGTGCAGTTGCGGGACCGCATCGCCGATCTGATTCGGGACGAGAAACTTGCGCCGGGCGACAAGCTGCCGACCGAGGCGCAGCTGACGGCGCGGTTCCATATCTCACGCCCTGCGCTGCGCGAGGCGCTGAAGCTCCTGGAGCAGGACGGCATCATCTATGTTGAGCACGGACGCGGCCGCTTCGTTTCCGCCATGTCTGCCGTGCAGGTGGAGCGGCCGATCACCGTCTTCGAAAGCGTCACCGACATGACGCGCCATTACGGCTACCGGACCACCAACAAGGTGCTGTCGATCTCGGAGGAGCAGGCGAACCCTGATGTGGCCGAGGCTCTGAAGCTGCCGGAGGGCGAGCGGGTGATCCGCCTGGAGCGCCTGCGGCTGCAGGATGAGGAGCCGATCCTCTACTGCATCGACTACGTGCCCCGCGCCATCGTCACGGCCCGGCTCTACGACATCGACTGGAGTGGCTCGCTCCTGGCGATACTGGACGAATACCGTCAGCGTCCCCGCATGTCGTCCGCCAAGGTAACGGCCGTCATGCTGCCGGAAGACGTGGTGGAGCGCAACGATCTCGCAGGCTTCGGCCCGGCGCTGCTGATCACGGAGACCTGCTATAATGGCGCCGGCGAGCCGGTGATCTACGCCATCGACTACCATCGCGGCAGCCACTTCTCCTTCAGCCTGGTGCGCAAATAGCTATTTCAGCACCAGCCAGCCGGAGACGATGATGATGACGGCGCCGGCGAGCGTGAAGGGCTCGACCGGTGTTTCGAAGATGATCAGCCCGAACAGGCATCCCCAGATGATCTGGCTGTACTGGAAGGGCGCGACGACGGAGGCATCCCCGAGCCGGAAGGCCTTCACCAGCCCCATGTGACCGCCGAACATCATGATGCCGCCGCCGAGCGCGAGCAGCAGGTCATGGCTTGTCGGCGTCACGAAGCCGCCGCTTATCAGCGTCGCGATGACCGCCACCAGTGCCAGCATGACCATGAAGCTGACGACGAGCGCCGTATCGGATTCGGCAGCCTTCGCGCGCCTCAGCATGATCAGCGAGAAGGCGAAGCAGAGGGCCGAGGCGATCGCTGCGGCATGGCCGAGGTTGAGGGGCGCGATCCCGGGGCGGAGCGCCAGCGTCACGCCCGCAAAGCCGAGGATGACCCCGCTCCAGGCGATCAGCGACATGCGCTCACCAAGCAGCACCGCCGCCAGCAGCGCGACCAGGATGGGCGTCAGGAAGGCCAGCATATAGGCTTCCGACAGTGAAAGATGCGCGAAGGCGTAGTAGATCAGCAGCGTATCGAGCGAGAGCAGCACGGCGCGCGTGACGGCCAGCACCGGATAGCGCGGAAGCAGATCGCGGCGATTGCCGGCGAACAGGTTCTGCAGGATGCAGAGCACTAGGGCGACCGAGGTCACCATGAAGGTCACCTGTGGTACCGGCAGATCGTCCGCCAGAAGCTTTACGGTCACGTCCGTTCCGGAGAAGATCGCAAAGGAAAAGAGGACGATCAGGATCGCCCTCAGATTGGATCGGCCGGAGACCGCATGTGGCCTCAGGGCCGTACTTGTTTCATCGGACATTGAACCTGCCAAACCGTTCCTCGATGCGCGCCTGGAGAAGTTCCAGGCCAACCGACAGCAGCCAGTAGATCATCGAAGCCGTAATCAGCATTTCGATATGGCGGAATTCCGTCTGGCCCTGGGTGCGGGCGAGATACATGATTTCCCAGACGCCCACCACGGATACGAGCGAGCTGTCCTTCAGCATGGCGATGAACTGGTTGCCTGTCGGAGGGATGATGACACGCATGGCTTGCGGCAGGATGACGAGCATCATCGTCTGCGAGGGGCTGAGGCCGAGCGCGGTCGCACCCTCCGTCTGCCCGCGCGGAATGCTCTCGATGCCGGCACGGAAGATTTCCGTCATGTAGGCGCCGTAGCAGAGCGAAAGCGCCATGATGCCGGCCGGAACCGCGCCGATGACGTAGCCCACCTGCGGCAGGCCGAGGTAAATGATGTAGATCTGCATGAGAAGCGGCAGGCCGCGGAAGAGCGAGGTGTAGAAGGTCGCGAGACCATAGATCACCCCGTTCCTCGACAGCTTGGCGATGGCGCCCGCAAGCGCGATCGCAGTGGCGATCACGATCGAGATCGCGGAGATGTAGAGCGTCGTCGTCACCCCTTGCGTGATCAGATAGCCGATCTTGCGCCCGATGAAGGCGAAGGAGAGGTTGAACGAGTAGAAGAACGTCATCAGGAGGACGAAGAGCTCGATCCAGACGCCGACAACCTGATAATTGCGCGGCAGGAGCCGCAGGAGCTTCCAGTTGACCGCTGCAATCACCGTGATCACGATCGCGCCGATCAGCGTGCCGAGGCGCGGGCTTGCCTCGAAGGTGCCGGCAAGGCTGGGGAAAAGGCTCGTCAGCCAGCCGGAGCTGACCCCCATGCCGTAGAGCAACGCGGTGATGACCGCGAGCAGCAGGAAGATGAAGAACCGCTCCGCTGCGGTCGGATAGGTCAGGATCAGTCGGCCAATCATATGCTCCCCCTCGGCATTCTTCTTGTTGTCGGGATCAGGCGGCGCGTTCGCGCCACCAGTCCTGTGCCTGCAGCTTCCAGTAGGTCAGCTGCGCCACCGCAAGCCCGGCATAACCGCCCGCCCAGGCAAGACCGAACGGCTTGAAGACCTTGTAGCGGTCGCTGGCGCCCAGAATCCCTTCCGCAACGACCTTGCCGCCAATCGCCGTCGTGTTCAATCCATGGCCGCCGAAGGCGGTGCAGGACCAGACGCCGGGCTGGATCGGGCCGATTTGGGGCATGAGGTGGCGGGCATAGGACATGAGACCCGACCAGGCGAGCTCGGTCTTCAGACCCTTGAGCTGGGGATAGGTACCGGTCATTTCGCGGCGAAGCTCGCGCACCAGTGCGTCCGTCGAGGCGGCGCGGGTGGTGATGCGTCCGCCCCAGAGCAGCCGGCGTCCGCCGTCCACCACGCGGTAGTAATCGCCGGCGCGGCGGTTGTCGCCGATCGCGTCCGTCGTCGTGATCGCCTGGCGGATGAGATCAGGCGCTTCCTCGCTTACCATCACATAGGTGGCGATCGGCAGGAAGGCGCGCTTCAGCTGCGGCAGCAGGCCGCCCGTATAGCCGCCAGTGGTGAAGACGACATTGCGGGCACGCACCTCGCCGGACGCGGTCTTCACCTGCTTTTCCGGCTGAGCAAGCGAACAGGATGTCGCGGCAGAGCCTTCGTAGATCTTGCCGCCCAGCCGTTCGATCTCGGCGGCAATCGCACGGGCATAGTTCAGCGGGTGGATGTGGAAGGCGCGGCCGTCCCGCAGTCCCTGGAAATAGCGCTCGGATTTCAGCACCGAGCGGACCTCGTCCGTCTCCAGGTACTGGAGCTGGTACTGGTAGGTGGTGCTCAGACTGTCCGCATAGGCCTTGAGGCTCGCGCCGTCGCTGTAGCGCAGCACGCTCATGATGCCCGGAATGAGACCGGCGCTCTCGACCTTCAGCGCTTCCACGGTGCCGCGCACATATTCCATGCCTTCGATCGAGAGGCGGTGGATCTCCATGGCTGCGGCCTTGCCGGCACGGGCGGCGATCTGGTCGGAACCGGTGGCGAAACCGGGGCTGACGAAGCCGCCATTACGGCCGGACGCGCCATAGCCAACCGCGTGCTCCTCGAGCAGCACCACCTTCTGTCCGCCACGGGCGAGCTCCAGCGCGGTCGTGAGACCCGCGAGCCCGGCGCCGATGATGACGGTATCGCAATCGACGCGGCCCTGAAGCTTGGGACGGGCGGCGGTTTCGGCGAGCGTGCGCCGGTAATAGGTATCCGGATAGGTCATGAAATCACTCTGGAAAGGAGAGCGGGGAGAGGCATGAAACCCCTCCCCTCTTCGGATCAGTCGGCGCTGTAGTCCTTGCCATACCACTTGGTGGTCAGCTTGCCGAGCGTGCCGTCGGCCTTCATCTCGGCGATGAGGTCGCCGATCTTCTTGGTCCATTCCGCATCACCCTTTTCGGCGATGACGACGAGCGGCTCGCGGAAGGCATATTCGCCTTCGACGATCTTCACCGGATAGCCGTTCTTGATGGCGTTCTGGGCGGTCTGCTCCGGCGCGATGATCGCATCGAGGCGGACGCCGTCGCCAAGGCGCAGGTCGTCGAAGGGCAGCATGCTGTCGGCGAAGGTACGGATTTCGCCGGGCTCGAGCTTGTACTCGACCGGCGGCAGGCCGGGGGCGTCGATCTGCAGCTGGCGGCGGATGAAGTCTTCCGACGTGGTGCCGGTTTCGACGCCGATCACCTTGCCGTTCAGGTCTTCCACCTTGGCGGCCTTGCTGTCCTTGTGCACGACGTAGACATACGGGCTGTAGTAATAGATGCCGGCGAAGTCGATGACTTGGGCGCGTGCCTTGGTGGGCGTGACCGAACCGACGCCGACGTCATAACGGCCCTGCCAGTGACCGCCGGTCAGCGTCTGCCAGTCCGGGGTTTCGAACGAGACCTCGACGCCGAGACGCTTGGCGAGCTCGCGGGACACGTCGATGTCGAAGCCGACCATTTCATTGTTGTCGTCGAGGAAGCTCTGGGGCGGCCAGCCGCTGTTCGTGGCGACGACCATGGCCTTCTTGCTCATGACGCGGTCCAGCGTCTGGCCGGCCTGAGCCTGCAGGGTCAATGCGAGCGTCGCGGCAGCGAGCGTTACATGCATCAGCAATTTCTTCACGGGGTTCCTCCTTGGTGACCGGTCAGCGTTCCGCCTGTTATGTAAGATGTCTGACAACATCAAATTGACGGGAGGATTGAAGACTGTCAAGCGGTCGGATCGAAGAGGATCATGAAACAAGGTCATGAACCCATGCCGGCGCGGAATGGGTTCATGGGACAAGACATATTCAAGAGCATATATCGAGAACAGCCGTGACCGTCTTCATCGGGCGTTGCGGCGGCTTTGCGGATGAAGCGTCTTGCCGAGAATCGACTCGTCGCGGCCAATGACATGGGCACTGGAACCGACGATCAGCGGGTCCGGTTGGGCAACGTGCTTCGGCGCCGTCTGCGAATAGGGCAGCGAATTGAGAAAGTGGCGCATGCAGTTCAGCCGCGCCCGTTTCTTGTCGTCGGACTTGATGATGGTCCAGGGCGCGTCCGCCGTGTCGGTGAAGAAGAACATTGCTTCCTTCGCCTCCGTATACTCGTCCCATTTGCCGAGCGAGGCCTTGTCGATGGGCGAGAGCTTCCACTGCTTCAGGGGATCCGTCTCGCGCGCCTCGAAACGCCGGGCCTGTTCCTCCCGCGTCACCGAGAACCAGTATTTGAACAGGCGGATGCCGGAGCGCACCATCATGCGCTCGAGCTCGGGCGCTTCGCGCATGAACTCCAGATATTCCGCAGGCGTGCAGAAACCCATGACGCGCTCGACGCCGGCGCGGTTATACCAGGAACGATCGAAGAAAACGATCTCGCCGCCGGCCGGCAGGTGCTGCAGGTAGCGCTGGAAATACCATTGCGTCCGTTCGCGGTCGGTGGGCTTTTCGAGCGCCACCACCTTGGCGCCACGCGGATTGAGATGCTCCATGAACCGCTTGATCGTGCCGCCCTTTCCGGCGGCATCGCGCCCCTCGAACAGCACGACGATCTTCTGGCCCGTCTCCTTGATCCAGTTTTGCGCCTTCAGGAGTTCGACCTGCAGTTCCTCGATCTCATCCATGTAGACCTTGTTCGACATCCGGCCCTTGTAGGGATAGGCGCCGGTTTCGAAGGTCTGGCGGATGGCCTCGGGATTGCGCCGGAGGCTGCGGAGATCGAGATGAAAGGACGTGTCGGCCGTCGTGGTCTCCTCAGCCACTGCGGCTGTCTGCTCCACTGCGGCGGCAATGGTTTCTCCCTCCGGCTCGCCCGACGGACCCGGCTGCACCTCTGCCTGCGCCTCTGATGTTTCGTTCGTTGCGAGCTTGATGGTTTCCGTGCCCTCATCCGTCATGCCTCATCCTCCTCCGATTGATTGAATGAGAGAGCTTGCGCCTCCTCGTTCCGCTTCACGTTGCGATAGATCAAGCGAAGCGGCGGGTGGACGAGGCCTGGCCGCCTCGAAGCGGTCAGGCTGCCATGGATGCATCGGCCCGGGCAAGCGCGCGTTTCAGCGCAGCGAGGCAAACGGGATCGATCGCCGTGCCGCTCGCCTCGTCCATGATCGAGAGTGCCTTCACCACCGGCATCGGGCCGCGATAGGGGCGGTCCGCCGTCAGTGCATCGAAGAAATCGGCAGCCGTGATGATCCGGGTCTCGAAGCTGATCTCGTCGGCCGTGATGCCGCGCGGATAGCCCTTGCCATCCAGCCGCTCGTGATGGGCGCCGCCAATGCGGGCGATTTCGCGGAATGCGGCGATGCGGTTCAGGATTTCCTCGCTGAAGACCGCATGCTGCTTCATCAGGTGCCACTCGTCGTCGTCGAGCTTGCCCGGCTTGTCGAGGATGCTGTTGGAGACGCCGAGCTTGCCGATGTCGTGCAGCAGCGCCGCACGCCGAATCCAGCGGCGCTGGGTCCCGTCGAGACCGAGCTCCTCGGCGATCAGGTCCGCGAAAATGCTGACGCGGTCGCAGTGACCGCTCGTATAGGGGCTCTTGCTGTCCACCACCTCGCCGAAGGCAGCGGCGATATCGTCGAGATAGTCGTCGTCCAGCCTCGTCGCGAAGCGTGCCGGCTTCATCGTCAGGAGTTCGGTGAGGAGATCGTCCCGCCGCAGCTCTTCCCAGAACCGGTTCGAGGCTGCGATGTTGCGGAAGATCGAGACGAGATCCGGATCGAACCACGTGCCCGAGCGGCGCTCCACCTCGCGCAGGGCGGCTGCCCGGCCCGAGGCATGCTGGAAGACGTCCACCACCTGCGCCATCAGCGCGATGCGGGAAAAGAGCGGGATTGCCGCCGCCTTCAACCCTTCCGGCTTTCCCTTGCCGTTCCAGTGTTCGTCGAGGCTCTGGATGCCGGCGATGACGCTATCCGAGAATCTGAGCTTGCGGGCGATGTCCGCACCGCGATGGCAGCGCGTCTCGATCAGTTCGCGGGCGATCTCGCCGCCGTTCTGCAGGATGTTGACGATGGCGCGGAAGCGGTCGGCCATGCTGGACTGCAGGCCCGTGTGGCCGAGCACGAAGCGCAGCACCTGCGGCAGGCTGTCGCCGACCGTCTTGAAGTCGTTCTTGAAGGTCAGATCGTCGGTCAGATAGAGCTGGCAGATCCGGGCTGCATTGCTGCTGCAGCCGAGGTCTTTCAGCAGCAGCATGTAGAAGAGATCGTGCAGCACGTCTTCGCCAAGGCCGAGTGCCTCGCCGATCTGCATGCCGATCCAGCAGCAGCGGGCGCAATGGCCCTGTGGCTGGCCTTCCGTCATGTCGAGCGCATGGCTGAGGGCACCGATCAGTTCGGCAAGGCCGAGGCTTCGGGCCTCCGGCCAGGTAACGGGCTGCATTTCCCCTCCGATCCAAGAGTAATCCCGAGGCAGAATGCCGGCCAAGGCTTAACAATTGTCATCCATGCCGGCAGCATCACTGCTCGGCCAGCGGATTCCAGTTCTTCTGCAACGGCGGGCGCGAGCTTTCGACCGTGATCCCGTTCCGCTCGCAGCGGTAGACGATGCTGGAATCCGGAAGATAGCGCCGGTCACGATAACGCAATGTCCGCATCTGGAGCTCCTGCGTGCAGTCCGCCTGGTCGTCCGGCTTATTCACCTGTTTCGGGTCCTCAACGCCCGGCAGATCCTTGTATGGGCTCGCCTTGCGGATCGCCTCCTCGGAAAAGTCCTGCGCATGGGCTGTAGGCGCAACGGCAGGTACGCTCGAAACGAGCGCGGCAAGAAACAGGGTGGCAGCTGTCAATCTCTTCAATGAAAAGGTCATGGCAATAGTCCGGGCCGCAGCAAGGCAATCGTCACGCCGGCCTGCGGCACAGGGTCGGCGGACCGTAGAGATAGCCGATGCGCGCAACGGCGTCCTGAAATCTCTCGCGCGTCACGCTCATGGTGTGTCCGCTGGCATGCAACAGCGTCTCTGTGTCCTCCATAAGGCCGACATGCCCCTTCCAGAAGACGAGGTCGCCGCGGCGGAGTGCATCGACGCCGATCTCTTCGCCATAGCCGTCGCGCTGCATGTCCGAATCCCGGGGCGGCTTGCGGCCCGTCATCTGGTGGCAGAGCTGGACGAGACCGGAACAGTCGATGCCGAAGCCGGAGCGGCCGCCCCAGAGATAGGGCGTTTCAAGAAAGCGGACGGCGAGCTCGATGGGGTCCTGCGTTGGCCATTGCCCGAGCGGCAGGGCGTGGCCGGCAATCACCGCCGTGCCGTCTTCCAGGAGCAGGTACCGCGTCCCTCGCGTTTCCGCCTCCCCCGTCACGCAGAGCTTGCTGCCGAGCGACACCGCCCGGACAGGCGGCCGCCTCAGTTCCGCTTCCGGATAGGCAAAGGTGCGCGGCACGACGACGTGATGGGTCACCGGCCTGGTGAGGTTGCGGGTGAGGCACGCTTCCTCGACATAACCGACATAGCCATCCGCATCTGCCTGCACATAAGACCAGCCCTTTGCGGTATCGAAGACCCGGACGGTTTCTCCGAGGAGAAGTTCGGTATCGATGCCCGACCCTGCTTCCGGTTTCGGCCTGAGCCCCACGACCGGCTGGGTGATCCTGGCCGCCTCCCCCGCCACGAAGCGCTCTGCCTCCACCCGCCCTTTCAGGCTGATGTCGGCGAGATCGGGCCGGAAGGCGTGGAGACGGCGGTCGAGCATGGGGATGGTCCTGTCTTCGTGTCAGGCAAGTTGGGTTTCAGGCAAGTTGGCGGGCTTCGGCCATCACCAGATCGCCGAACCGTTCGAGAAAGAGCGCGCCCTTGACGGTGCGCTTGATGATCACGTTGCGGCGGTCGCGGGGGTCGCGCTCCCGGTCCACCAGCGACAACTCGCCCATGCGGTCGAGCGCGCGGGTGATGACCGGCTTGGTGACCGTCAGGAGCGCAGCAAGCCCCCGCACCGTATGCGGCGGCGGCACCAGATAGATCTGCAACAGGATCGCCATCTGCCGCACCGTCAGATCCGGCATGTCGTCACGCACCTGGGACATCAGCACCCGATGCCAGAGCCCGAGCGCCTCGGAGGCCGAAAGTTCAACGCCCATGGCTTCACCTGTCGTTTCGCAACCGTTTCAATATCGCCGAGAGACGAGCGGACCGCAAGAGCCGCCCGCCGGAGACGAACCGGTTACTTTCCCTGTCGGAGATAGTGGTAAAGCGTGCGGATCGCCTGCGCCTCGCCACCAACGGGCGAATGCGGCCGTTCCGACGGAGCCCAGCCATAGATGTCGAAATGCGCCCAGCGGTCCGGCCTGGAGACGAAGCGTTTGAGAAAGAGGGCCGCCGTGATCGCCCCCGCCATGCCGCCCGAGGGCGCATTGGTGAGATCGGCGATGCGGGCGCTCACATCCTTTTCATACCCTTTGTAGAGCGGCAGGCGCCAGACCGGATCATCCACTTCGAGGCTCGCCTCCTCGATGTCCTGGGCGAGGTCGCGGCTGTCGGTGAAGAAGGGCGGCAGGTCCGGCCCGAGCGCCACGCGCGCCGCCCCCGTCAGCGTCGCCATGTCGATGATGAGTTCCGGCTCGTCCTCGTCCGCATAGGCAAGCGCGTCGGCAAGAATCAGGCGCCCTTCGGCGTCGGTATTGTCGATCTGCACCGTCAGCCCCTTGCGGCTGCGGTAGATGTCGCCGGGGCGGAAGGCATTGCCGGCGATGGAGTTCTCGACGGCCGGCACCAGAACGCGGAGATCGATCTTCAGCTTGGCATCCATGATCATCAGCGCGAGGCCGAGCACGTTTGCCGCTCCACCCATGTCCTTCTTCATCAACAGCATGGAGGAAGACGGCTTGATGTCGAGACCACCGGTATCGAAGCACACGCCCTTGCCGACGAGGGTGACCTTGCGGTGCCCCTTCTTGCCCCAGCGCATGTCGAGGAGGCGCGGCGCGCTCGTGCTGGCGCGCCCGACGGTGTGGATGAGCGGGAAATTCTTCTCCAGAAGTTCGTCACCCGAAATGACAGAGACCTCAGCCTTGTAATGGGTGGCGAGCGCACGGAAGGCGGCTTCCAGTTCTGCAGGTCCCATGTCGTTGGTGGGCGTGTTGATGAGGTCGCGGGCGAGGAAGACGCCGGCGAGCTGGCGCTTGATGTCGGCGGCATCGGCATCCTGCGGGATCATCAGCGTCGGACCCGGCTGCTTCTCACTCTTATAACGGTCGAAGCGGTAGCTGCCGAGGCCGAAGCCGAGCGCAAGCCGGTTTGCGGTGAGCGGGGCCGTTTCGATATGCCAGTCGCCGGCCGGCAGCGTCCGCGCCAGCTTGCCCGCGAGGAACGGTGCTTCGGACGGGTTCTTGCCGAGGCCGAAGAGCGCACCGCCGAGATGGCCGTCTGCCGAGGGCACGAGCAGGACCGAACCCGTCTCCGCCCGATAGCCCGCCTTCACTGCCCAATCCAGCGCGATCGGATCGATCGTACCCGTCTCGATATGGGCCGGCGTCACCGCGAAGATCGGCAGGGTCTTGCCCCCCTTCGTGTTGAAGGGTGAGGGACGCTCGATGTACTGGAAAGGGGCCATGATCTCTCTTCGAACTCTGAATGCTGGGGCGGCGTCTTAACCGTCCGTTAAGGTTAACAGATTATTTCTATGCCCCATACAGGGCGTGGTGCGGCAATTCCGTCACGCCGTTCATGTCAGGGGCAATGCGATGACAGTTTCGGCGCTGAACAAGGCCAGCAGGGGCCGGCTTCTCCAGAGTGTGTGTCTCGTTCTCGTTTCCCTTTCGCTGGCCGGCTGCAACACGACACCGAAGAGCAATCTGATCACGGGCTCCATCTCGCGCGCATCCGGCAAGCCGATCGAGGAGATGAATGCTGCGGAATTGCACGCTGCTGAAGAGACTATCGGCAAAGCCTATGAAAAAAGTCCAAAGGACCGCAACGCGGGGCTGAATTATGCCAATCTCCTGCGGATGACGGGCAAGAACATGCAGGCGCTGGCCGTCATGCAGCAGGTTGCGATCAATTATCCGACCGACCGTGAGGTTCTCGCCGCCTATGGCAAGGCGCAGGCCGGCGCCGGCCAGCTGCAACAGGCGCTCGATACGATCACGCGGGCGCAGACGCCCGACCGCCCGGACTGGAAGCTCGAATCCGCCCGGGGCGCCGTGCTCGACCAGCTCGGCCGAACCGACGAGGCGCGTCTCGCCTATCGCAGTGCGCTCGAAATCCAGCCCAACGAGCCGACCGTGCTTTCCAATCTCGGCATGTCCTATCTCTTGACCGGCGATACCCGCACCGCCGAAACCTATCTGCGCAACGCCGCCTCCCAACCGGGTGCGGACAGCCGCGTGCGCCAGAACCTTGCCCTCGTCGTCGGCCTGCAGGGCCGGTTCGACGAGGCCCAGCAGATCGCGTCCCGCGAGCTGAGGCCCGAACAGGCGCAGGCCAACCTCGCCTATCTCCGCTCCATGCTCTCGCAGCAGAATTCCTGGTCGAAGCTCGCCGCGAAGGATGGCAAGCCGGATTCCGCGACGAACTGAGCCCTTGGACATGGACAAGACGAAAAGGCCGGGAGGTTCGCTTCCCGGCCTCTTTCGTTTTACGATCAGGTCACTTGAAGGTATCGGCGATCTGAATGCCGGCAGGACCGAGGATCACGGCCATCAGCACGGGCAGGAAGAACAGGATCATCGGCACGGTGAGCTTCGGCGGCAGGGCTGCCGCTTTCTTTTCGGCTTCCGCCATGCGGTCGTCACGGCTCTCCTGGGCCAGCACGCGCAGTGCCTGCGCGATCGGCGTGCCGTAGCGCTCAGCCTGGATCAGCGCCTGCGTCACGCTCTTCACCATGTCGAGCTGGGTACGGTTGCCGAGGTTCTCGTAGGCTGCCCGGCGCTCCTGCAGGAAGGAGAGCTCGGCGGTCGTCAGCACCATTTCCTCGGCAAGCTCCGGCGACTGTTCGACCATTTCTTCCGAGACGCGGCGCATGGCCGCCTCGATGGAAATCCCCGATTCCACGCAGATGAGGATGAGGTCGAGGCCATCGGGCCAGGCGCGCTTGATCGACAGCTGCCGCTTGTTGGCGCTGTTGCGGACATAGAGATTGGGCAGGTAGAAGCCGAAATAGCCAAAGCCCAGCACCACCAGCAGGCGGATCATGAAACTCTTCGATTCCAGATAGCCGCCGCCAAAGATGAAGAGGCCGCCAAAGGCGAGGAAGATGAAGGGCAGAACGAAGCGGCTGAAGAGGAAGATGTTCAGCGCGTTCTGCGAGCGGAAGCCGGCCGATTTCAGCTTGTTGACCGTGTTGTCGTCGACCAGCGCCTCGCGCAGGTTAAACCTC
>CAMFHT010000016.1 GCA_945952245.1 uncultured Rhizobium sp.
TAATCGAGCACGTTTTGCGCCTGCTTGGCTTCGACATAGGCGGCGAAGAGCTGCTTCAGCTCGGCCTCCCATTCGAGCACCCAAGGGTAGGCCGTCTTCAGCACCTCCGGAAGCGTGCTCTCGGCATTCACCACGCGGGAGTAGATCGCAAGGCAGGTGCCCTTGGTGGGAAAACGGTTCCTGGTTTTGGAAAAGCCGAGATCATGGCGGACGAGGTTCATGAGGTCGGCGCTGTCCTCACGGTCGTGGATGGTGAAATCCACATTGAGCCCGATCTGCTCGGCATAGATCCGCAGAAGCCGCGCGCCGATGCCGTGGAAGGTGCCGGACCAGGCCAGCGCATCGGTCCTGACAGCGGCATTGTCGCCCAGGACCTGCCGGCAGATGCGCTCCACCCGGCGGGCCATCTCAGAGGCGGCGCGGCGCGAGAAGGTCATCAGCAGAATGCGGCAGGGGTCCGCGCCATGGACGATGAGATGCGCAACGCGGTGGGCGAGCGTGTTGGTCTTGCCGGAGCCGGCACCGGCGATGATCAGCAGCGGACCGCCGATGCCCGCCTCGGGCAGCCCCACGCCGTGCTCGACCGCTTCGCGCTGACGGTCGTTCAGTTTCTCGAGATAGGCAGACGTCATCGATCCCCACGCAATCTGTCCCGGCAGACTGATTCCCGGCTCCGGAACGAAAATAGAACATAACAATATTGAGCCGGTCTGAGAACAGGGGCTAAGCGATTGGGGTCAGGGAAATAGTTTGAGTGTTGCGGGCGCTGTTCTCCGCTTGACAGACGAGAGTAACACGAACAAAATAGGAACATAATCCGATCCATTCCATATAGGGGACGTCTCGTGGCCTTGTCCGCGCTCGAAAAGCCGTGTCTTGCCTCAGCCGTGACCCGCCTCCGGCCAGCGGCGGCAGATCGGACGGCGGGTCAGGGCCTGAGCCGGGAACGGCCACTGCACTCTAGACTCTTGTGAGGGACGATGCGGCACGCTCGCTCGATTCTTCTCCTTCCGGAAAGCACTCACAACCGCAGCAGCCCAGATGCGGGCGCAGACGCGCAGACCAGTTGCCAGACCTTGCGGCAGTGGCAGAGGCTGGGCGGTCTCTGCGCAAGCTGCGCCCATGAGGGATGGCTCGACCGCTATCAGCTGGAGCGCCGCTATGGCGCCGTTCGGCTGAGCGCGCTGCAGCCGCTGCTGCGTTGTACCCGCTGCCAAAGCAAGGGCCGTAATCGCTTCATCATCGCGGCGATGGCGAGAGATTGATGCCGCGCATTCGCATTGGCGCGCCCCGCTATGGCCTCTCCGACGCCAACAGGGACGGCATGCTGGTGAAGATCAAATGTCATGCCTGCTGCATCACCCATTGCTACCGGCCAGCCGACCTCATTACCATCTGCGGCGATGTCCAGCTCGCTGAGATCGCCGGTTTCTTCCGCTGCGAATCCTGCGGCTCGAAGGTAACCCTCTCCGCCGACTGGCTGACTGCGCGGGGCGGCGACCTCAATGGCCTTCGCATCAGGCGTCTCGTCGGGGTACGGCTGGTGCGCGTATTCGACTGGAAGGATGAAACCCTTTGATGGATCATTTCCTAGCGAGCGACGGCAGAAGCGCTAACCAACCGGGAGCAACTTCAACTCGTCATCAGGCAGCGGAGGTTTGCAACGCCTTCGCCTCATTCCATGACGCACGCATCCAGACGTCCAATTCCTCCGGCTTGGTCAAGATAACCGGCATGGCCTTTGGGTGGATGGGCGCGACCACCCCGTTTGGCTCAGACGTCAGGAAAGCGAAGAGTTCGTGCTCCCCTTCGCGCGGCGTCTTCATCGAGCCGCGCACCCCATGCGAGCCGGTCCAGATGCCGGCAAAGAACGCGAGGGGAGCACTCTCATCCAAAGCGAAGCATCGCAACGTTTTCTTCGGTTTCGTGTCTTCCGATTCTGAAAACTTCGTCCATGGCACCAGGCAATGGTTCTCTAACTTCAGCCAGCGCCGCCAGTGCGGCGATCCGACGTTACGGATGTTGGTCACACCTGTGTCGATTTGCCCTTCAGGATGCTCGGCGGTGTCGGCATGCCCCATGTCGCTATCACCAGTTCACGGCCCTCGCTGCCGTTGCAAAGGGTGCGCTGTTCACGCGGTCTTTTGCGCAAATTCGCGACGACGTAGTTCGTCCTTTCGATCAAGCCCCCACGTGTATCCAAATGCCGATCCGTCGCTCTTCACGACACGGTGGCACGGAATGGCGATCGCAAGGGGATTGCTGGCGCAAGCGCTGGCAACGGCCTTGGCAGACTTTGCGTTGCCAAGCCTTCGCGCCAACTCGTCATAGCTGATCGTCTCTCCCGGAGGCACTTCTCGTAGCGCCATCCAGACTCGCCTCTGAAACGCGGTACCTCTTAAGTCCAGCGGCAGGTCCAGCCCGAGGCCAGGCGCTTCCAGCATGCCGACGACCAGAGCGACCACGTGCTCGTAGTGTTGATCGCCACCGATCAGGACCGCGCGCGGGAAGCGGTCCTGAAGATCCCTGAGGAGCGCTTCGGGGTCGTCTCCCATCAGGATCGAGACAACGCCGTTCCTGCTGGAGGCCACCAGGATAGAACCGAGCGATGTCATGCCGAGGGCGAAGCGAAGGGTCTCGCGCGCACCGCCCGCGCGGTAATCGGCAGGAGCCATGCCGAGTGCCCGGTTCGATACCGCATAGAACCGACCGCTCGAACCATAGCCCGCGTCGTAGAAGGTCGCGGTGATCGACTTTCCCGGCCGCAACCCTTCGCGCACGAGCGCCGCGCGTTTCTCCTGCATGTAGGCGCGGGGCGTCATTCCGGTGTATGCGCGGAACAGGCGATGGAAATGCCCCTCGCTGACGCCGAGCGCATGCGCGAGGGCCGCCACGGTCGGCGAACTGTCTCCGGCATCGATCAGCCGGCAAGCCTCCGCAACAAGATCGGCGTTTCGGCGCGCGAAGTCCGGATCATCCGGGCGGCAACGGCGGCAGGCGCGGAAACCGGCAGACCTGGCTTCGGAGGCGCTGGCGAAGCAGCGCACGTTTTCCGGAAGCGGCCTTCGCGAGATGCAGCTCGTCCTGCAGTATACGCCAGTGGTAACAACGCCGCGGAAAGCGGGTGCAAATGCTGTCTCCGTCCTATCCGCGGCGTCCGGCATCAGTCAGTCCTCCGCATGGAGCCGAACGGATTGTCGATCAGGTAACGCCACAGGCCGTCTGCGCCCCGCCGCGCGACGTCGGTCGCCGTTGCCACCATGTTGATGTCGGTGCCGTCCCTGGCCCTGCCGATATACGACCAGTCGAGGATGAGCAGGGCGACGTCGCCTGCGACGAACAGGTGGCGTTGGGTGATCGACATCTGCAATCCGAGGCTGAAGTACTTTGCCAGCTCCTTGCCGATCGCTTCCCGTCCGGTATGAGCCGTTCCGGCCGCATCGACGATCAGACCTTCCGGGTCGTAGAAGCCGAGCATGGTCTCGACATCGAGCGAGTTCAAATGCGCGAGAAGCGCCGGGACGATGCCTTCCGGCGTCGAGGAGAGTGTAAGCTTGGTCGTCATGGGAAGTCCTTCATCTTGTTTCTGCTCCTGCGAGCTTCCCGATCATGGAGAGGCATCTGCCTGTCTGAACTCCGTTTTCTGACTTCAGATTCGGAATTTCGAGCGGGCTGGCTTCCTGAGGATTGACATCTTCGAGAATCATAGACATTTTATATCCACGATTAGGAGATGCAAGATGAAACTGGGCGAAGGCGTGGAACAGGCCATCCACTGCACGGCATTCCTGGCAGGGCTGTCGGAAGACGGCGTTCTTTCGGCGGCAGCGCTGGCCGAGTTGCACGGCGTTTCGACAAGCTATCTCCTCAAGCACCTGCAGGCGCTTTCGGCCGCAGGAATCGTCGCGACGACACCGGGGCCGAAGGGTGGATACCGGCTGGCGAAGGCACCGGCAGACATCAGCCTTCTCGATATCGTTCTTGCCGTCGAAGGACCTGCACCGGCCTTCCGGTGTGCCGAGATCCGTCAGCGCGGGCCGAATCCGCTTCCGGCGCGCTACTTCACCAAGCCCTGCCAGATCAATGCCGCGATGCTGAAGGCCGAGAGGGCCTATCGCGCAGAACTCGCCAAAGTATCCGTCGCGGATCTTTTGGCGGATCTCGGCGCAGACGACGATGGCGGCATCGCCGCCCGCGGCTGCGCCTTCCTCGAACTCCATGAACGCAAGACTGGCCAGCGCGCCTCGTCATAGGAGAAGCATATGAACACGGTGAAGAAAGTCGTCGTCATCGGCGGCACGGGCCTGATCGGCTCGAAGGCAGTGAGACTGCTACAGGACGCGGGCCATGAAGCCGTCGTCGCAAGCTCCCGCAACGGCATCAATGCCTATACGGGGGAAGGACTCGGGAAAGCTCTCGCAGGCGCGGACGCCGTCATCGACGTTTCGAACATGATGTCCTTCGACAAGCAGGCGCTTGTCGACTTCTTCGGGACGTCGAGCCGCAAACTCACGAGCGCTGACAAGGCAGCGGGCGTGCGCCATCACGTCGTCTTCTCGATCGTCAATGCCGATCGGCTCGCGGCCAATCCCTATATGGCCGGCAAGCTGGTGCAGGAAGAGGTCGTCGCATCGTCCGGGCAGCCGTATACCATTGTCCGTGCAACCCAGTTCCACGAGTTCATCGAGACGCTTGCCAGTGCTTACTCTGCTGGCGATTCCGTCCGGGTACCGGACATTGACTTCCAGCCGATCGCCGCGGCCGATGTGGCGGCAGCTCTGGTCGAAGCCGCGCTGGACGAGCCGAAAAACGGAACCGTAGACCTTGCCGGGCCTGAACGGGCACCGTTCGAATCCTTCGTCAGTGCCTATCTCGATGCGCAGGGCGATACCCGACGGGTCATCGCAGACGCCGCCGTCGAATACTTCGGCGCGACTGTCACCGCGGGCTCCCTGGTGCCGAACCGAGAGTTTATCGCGGGCCGGTTGACGCTTGCCGAATGGCTCCCGGCATAGGAAGGGAGAGGGATCAAGAAACCATTCTTCTTCCGGCAGCGGTTTCGCCGCTGAGACCGGTGATACCGGCCTGACGCTGCCGCGCGGGCCGTAGCGCACCTTCGCGAACCAATCCCTTGCCCATTGAACACCCAACGACGGCTTTCCGGCGAACGGAGAACCGCATCCACCAGAAAGGAAAACGAACATGTCCCGCATGAACTGGTACGAAGTCGCCCCAGACGGCGCGAAGGCACTCTTCGGCGTCCACCACTACGTCACGCAGAAGACGAATCTCCCGGAAGACCTGATCCACCTCGTCTTCCTGCGCGTGTCGCAGATCAATGGCTGCGCTCATTGCATCGACATGCACAGCCGCGATCTCCGCAAGACGATGTCCGTCGACAAGATTGCCCTGGTTCCAGTCTGGGAGGAGGTGCCCCAGCTGTTCAGCGACCAGGAGCGGGCCGCGCTCGCATGGGCAGAAGAGGTGACCAATGTCAGCCAGACCCATGCGTCTGACGAGGCCTATGCCGCCGCCGCGGCCTTCTTCGATCCGAAGGAGCTGGTCGATCTCACGATCACGATTGCCGCAATGAATGCATTCAACCGTCTCGGGGCACCGTTCAGGCTCCCGGTTGCCGCCAAGGCCTGATCACCGCAGGGCGCGCCGAACAGCCTGCCGCCTTTGGACGGGACGGCAGGCATTCGCGTCAATTCCGACGGCTCAGCATCCGCATTGCCATGTCCCACAGCCGTACGGCGCTCTCCTCGTCGACGGCATATCTGGCAACGCCCTTGAAGGGCCCTGGTCCACGTTCGTCGACAACCGCGGCCTCCTGGCAGTCGTCGAAATACCGGCCGGACAGACCGGCCACGAGCGGAGAGCCGGCGAGCAGCACAGACGTCGCCGCTCCCTGTTCGACTGTCTTTCGCAGGTGTTCGGGCGTTCGCAATCCGCCAGTATACTTTTGAAGTCCGGTGGCGATCGCTCCGGGATTGAGCGCGTTGGACACGATGCCGTCCCCTTCCCATCTCCGGGCGATCCCGAGGGACATCAGAACACAGGCCGTCTTCGACTGCCCGTAGGCCAGCAGTGGATCGTAGGGAATGAAGCGAAAGTCCGGATCGTCCCAGAAGACGGGGGCGAACAGGCTTCCCGTCGAGGCGACGGTGACGACGCGGGCTCCGTTCGCCTTCGCAAGATGCGGCCGCAGGCCGAGAGCGAGCGCGAAGTGTCCCAGGCAGTTGGTGGCAAACTGAATCTCGCGGCCCTCTGCAGTCCGCTGCAGGTCCGGAACGGCCATGATGCCCGCATTGTTGACTAGGACGTTCAGTGGCCTGTCCCAGCTCTCGACGAATCTCTGCACTGACGAAAGATCAGCGAGATCGAGGCTTGAAACGCGCAGCCGTGCCTGTGGCATTGCTCGCCTCAGCTCGGCCACAGCTCTTTCGGCCTCATCGGGACGGCGGACCGCGACCGTCACGTCCGCGCCTGCGGCGGCGAGGGCGCGGCTCGTCTCCAACCCTATGCCGGCTGCTCCTCCGGTCACGACGACGGTCTGGCCGGTAAGGTCGACGCCATCGAGGATATCGGCAGCGGTTGACGTAAATCCGAATGGAATGGCTGTCTTCATGGTCTTGCTCCCTAGAGATTTGTCTTGTCCGAAAGATAAGCCCATGACATTCGTGAACTAGATGATCGATATGACACGCAGTAATGAGATATTTCGTACAGTCGGTTCACTGCCCCCCGGCGAGCTGGTGGCTTTTCTTGCCGTCGCCGAGCATGGAGGGTTCCGTGCTGCATCGCGCACGCTCGGCCAGACGGCGTCCGCGCTCAGTCACGCCGTTGCCGGACTGGAGAAGCGTCTCAAGGTGAAGCTCTTCCATCGCTCGACGCGCCATGTTTCCTTGACCGAACCCGGTCGGCGGCTTGCGGAGCGGCTCATGCCGGCCATCGGTGAGATCGGTCTCGCCGTCGAGGAACTGCACGAGCACACTGCATCGCCGTCCGGTCTCATACGGATCAACTGCGATGCCAATGCCGCGGAACAGGTCCTGATGCCGCTGCTCACCCGGTTCATGAAGCTGCAGCCCGCCATGCGGTTCGAGATCCGATCGGAAGGGCGGCTGGTCGACATTGCCGAAGGAGGATTTGACTGCGGCGTCCGGGCAGCTGAGCTCGTTCTCGGCGACATGGTCGCGATCCCGATCGGTCCGGATCAGCAACACATCGTCGTGGCATCGCCTGCCTATCTCGATGGTGCGCCGGCCGTCGACAGCCCGTCGGATCTCGCCCTGCACCAGTGCCTCCAGCTTCGCATGGCGGGCGGGTCGATCTATCGATGGGAGTTTCAGCGTCGCGGCGAGACCGCCGTCGTGGCGACGGGCGGCAATCTCGTGGTCGACCAGTCACGCCTTCTCATGGCCGCGGCTCTGGAAGGATGCGGCCTTGCCTATGTCACACGGTGGATGGCCGAGGCCGCACTGAACGATGGAAGGCTCAGACAGGTCTTGGCCGACTGGACACCGCCTTATCCGGGCCTCTGCCTGTACTACCCGCGGCACCGACACGTTGGCGCGGGATTGCGTGCCTTCACAGAGTTCCTGAGAAGTCAGCGTTGAAATCGTTGATTTCGAACGGGTTCGGCTCAGGAACGGGCAAGTTCGCCCCTTGCATTCGACGATCGGTAGCCTACCCATATCCCGGTCATTGTTACACTTGGACGCCTACTTCGCGCCTTCAAAGCGGCTCGGACAAATGCTCGCCAGCTGAAGGTCCGCTTCTTAATCCTATAACGTGCCGGAAGCGGCCACGACTCCAAATCATTCAAGCAAAACCCAGTCGGCACCTTCCATTGCATAAGCAGCATATAGAAAGTCCCGAATGCCGATGATCGTGTCGGCGGAATAGTCGATGACTACGAAGTGAGCGGGTCGATGTGAAGGATGGTCGCTGTCATAGACCAGCATGGCTGGCTGACCAGCAACCGCACCAAGCGCATATCGCCATTGCTTTGCCTCCGCATAGCGCGTGAAGTAGGAGCCAACCTCAGCGCGGCCTTTCAACTGTAGCCGGTTGATCAGATCGACGCTGACGTCGTCGGAGAGCATTCGGCGGATCATATCGAATTCACCTGTCCGAAAGGCGTCGACATAGGCCTGCAGCCGGCGGCGTTCGTTCCCAGCCAGAAGCGGCAACAGAGCATCGGCTTCATCTCGCAATGCGATTTCCTTGAGCCGTGTCCGACCGCGTTGTAAAGCAGATTTGGCGGCAATCGGGCTGCAATCAGCAATTTCTGCAATCTCCTCGATCGAATGTCCCAACACGTCCTTCAACACGACTGAAGACCTTTGCAGCGGTGGAAGCTCCAGGAATCTGCCGAAGCTGATTGCAGCAGCCTCGGGATGGGGCATTACGTCGATGCTGGACTGCATCTCCTCCTCGTCAAGTGGGACCAGATTGGCTCTCGCCCTCTGCCGCAGCAGATCGATACTTGCATTGTGCGCCACGCGGAGTAGCCAACCTTCGAGGTTGTCAATCCGTTTGCCAGCTGAACGTGCGGTCACCGCGCGGGTCAGGACCTCTTGGACCAAGTCTTCGCCGTCGATCACCGACCCAGCCATGCGTGCGCAGTAGCGATGCAGCCGCGGACGCATGTGCGCGAGCTGGTCTTCAAATGTGTCATTCTTGCCCATGGAAACCCCGCTTCAGGCGACCTCAGCGATGGTGCGACATCACCACTTGGCCGACAACCGAATTCAGTGAAGCAAGGGCCGCAATTCTTGGAAAATAGGCAACCATGCGTGGATCGACTCGCATTGCCGCAATATCGGTCTGTGTTTCCCAACGCGAGTGGATCACAACCTGCTCGCCGTCGGCGCTTGCAATCAGATCGGTTGCGATCCAGCCCTTTAGCGTCCGGATGACTGTTTCGGTATTCTCAAGCAGCAGGTCGATCAGCATCTCCTGCTTTTTCGGTGAAACCGTCAGCACGTTGATAAGGGTAATGGCCGTCGTTGTTGCGCTTGTCATCTGAATGCTCCTGATCAGAATGGGGCCAATGGCGTGGATTGCGCTTGGCGGATCAGAAGACGATGCAACTTAGCAAAACAGATCGGCCCGCCTAAAGTTTTTTGCTCAGGACGCGAAATTTCCGCGCCTTATCCGCTTTAGGCCATTAACGGAAATCATTTCCGCAAAGCGCCGTCATTTCGGTCGCTTAAACATTTCCGGCAGTGGCCCACTAGCAGACCGTCGGCTTTCCACTTTCGCTTCGTGCTTTTTGCCCAGTCGTCAAGCAGACGGGTATCGATCATACAAGAAGCCGGACTGCACGCTGATCCCACGCTGCACCAATCCAGTGTCGGGCACTGGCGTCTGTCTAGGTCTCCGTCGCCACCGATTTTCAAACAGGCGGCTTCGTCGGGCTGCTGATCGATCGATGAGGTGGAGAAAACCCCTGTCATCTTGCTCCAGCATGGTTGCGCTTGGAGCTGGAGCCAGGTTCGTTCGCGAACTCGCGGGCAGCCTGAATGAAGGCTGTAAAGGCGGCGGGCGGGTTCTTCCTGCTCGGGTAGTAGAGCGCCAGCGGCGCCAAGACCGGCGTCCAGTCCTCGAGAACGCGCTCAAGGCGCCCGGCCGCAATGTCCTCTCGCACGTCCGCCTCCATGACATAGCCCAGACCCAGTCCATTTTGCGCCGCGATCCGGACAAGGCTGGGTTCGTCCAGGGTCATCGGTCCCTGGACATCGATCTGTACAGCATTCCCGTCCTTCTCGAATTTCCATCTGAGCAGCGCGTTGTTGGGAAGCCGCGCACGGATGCAGCGGAACCTGTGCAGGTCGTCCGGAACAAACGGTCTGCCATATGTGCGCAGGAATTCTGGCGATGCAACGACCGCATTGCTGCGTTTCATACCGAGAGGCACGGCGATCATGTCCGCCGGGACAAGATCGGCTGGTCTCAGGCCAAGGTCGAACCCTGCGGCCACAATATCCACGATCCGTCCTTCGGTGACCAAGTCCACATGGACCTGGGGATAGCGATTCATGAAGGTGAGGATGAGCGGTTCCATGACTTCGCGGGCTGCCGTGGCGAATGCGTTGATGCGCAGCGTACCCGTCGGGATCTCCTGGAGTGATTGTGCGGCCAGCATGGCGTCATGAATATCGGTCATCGCCGGACCGACTCTTTCCACGAACGTTCTTCCCGCATCCGTCAGCGAGACACTGCGGGTCGTCCGGTTGAAAAGGCGGATCCCCAGACGCTGCTCGAACTTCGCAATCGAATTGCTCAAGGCTGTCGTCGACATGCCGAGATCAAGGGCGGCAGCACGAAAGGAGCCTAGGCGGGCCAAGCCGAGAACGGCATCAAGTTCAGCAAGGACGGATCGGGTCATTGTCCCTCTTTTCGTAACGCTTCATCCTCCTGCATCACGCTTATCGCGTCAATGCGTTTGACCTACCTTTGTGGCAGTCACCCTCCTCCGGGGGTCGAAACTGCGACGAAGAGAATTAAACTCGACAGGAGAATCCAATGACAATCAAATTACCCAAAGCCATAGAAGCCTACTTCGATGCCGACCGAACCTGCAGCCCAGACGCAATTGCAGCCACTTTCACCAGGGACGGGATCGTGAAGGACAAGGGCAAGACTTACGAGGGCCGCGATGCCATTCGCAGATGGATGGACGAAGCCCTGCAGGAATACCGCTACACCGTTGAGCCGTTTCTCGCCGTGACGGAGAACGGAAAGACCGAGGTGAGAGGTCACGTCGTCGGTACGTTTCCAGGCAGCCCGATCGATCTTCGGTTCCTCTTCGTGCTTGCCGGTGACAAGGTTGCAGAACTGGAGGTCACGGTATGACGCAGTTCCTTACCTTGCAGGGGCGGCGCGCCCTGATCACCGGTGGCACTTCGGGCGCCGGGGCTGCAACTGTGGCACTGTTCAAGGAACTTGGAGCCCGTGTGCTGACCACGGCTCGCACCAAGCCTTCGAACTTTTCGGGCGCTGCATTCGTCGAAGCCGACCTCACAACGACGGCAGGAGTTGAAACGGTGGTCGATGCCGTGCATCGGGAGTTCGGGGGACTTGATGTCCTCGTCAACGTGCTGGGTGGTTCTTCGGCTCCCTCAGGCGGTTTCGCTGCCCTCAGCGATGAAGAGTGGGAAAAGGAATTCAACCTCAACTTCTTTCCAGCGGTCAGGCTGGATCGTGCCCTAATCCCTGGCATGGTCGCTCAGGGGCATGGTGTCGTCATACATGTCACCTCCATCCAGAGAAATCTGCCGCTTCCGGAGGCGACGACCGGCTATGCTTCCGCCAAGGCCGCACTCAACACCTACAGCAAGAGCATCTCGAAGGAGGTTTCTCCAAAAGGGGTGCGGGTGGTCCGGGTCTCTCCCGGCTGGATTGCTGATCCAGGTGCAAATGGTCTGGCTCTTCGCATCGCTGAAGAAGCTGGTATCGGTTACGACGAGGCGATCCAAGTGATAATGAACGCGCTGGGCGGTATACCGCTCGGACGGCCGGCCAGGCCGGAAGAAGTCGCAGACCTGATCGCCTTCCTGGCGTCTGATCGGGCCTCGTCCATCACCGGCACGGAACATGTGATCGACGGAGGGACCGTTCCGACTGCTTAGGTGCCGGTGGCCCCTTTTGCCTGAGGAAGGCTCGCCGGGAGCTTAATAGCACTGAACATGGTGGCTGCGGTGGAACAGTCCGGCGCAGTTGCTGGATTAAAAGAACCGGCCAGAAGGATGCTCTTGGCGGGCTGTGCCAGTTGTCTTCTGCAACTGGCTTCTGCTTCGCGCCTCAACGAGGCTTTACCGAGCGGTAACTGGGTCGCGACGCGGGCGCGATGACGATGAAAGGCAAACTACAAGCCTCGCGTCACGAGGACCTGCAGATGATCGCTTATGTCGTTACGCACGATGCGCCTGACTTCTCTGGGTAGCTCATTCGACTGCTCGTCGTACACGCCGCATTCCCGCAAGACGTCCGACAGTGATCGCCTCGCATCGATTGCCTCATAGGCGATATTTGTCGAAAATGGGCGCCTGTCCGAATGATAGGTAATCCCCATCAACAGCCCGCTCAGCAATTGCACGTGTTCACCATGGCTCTGATGCAGGCAGGTCATTGTATAGGATGGATTTTTGCCTGTTTTTTGGTCGAGGATATACAGGAAGTCGCCGTGGACTGATGCATGTCCGCTCATCCGGTAGAAGATCTTTCGCGTGGTTGTCGAAGGCGCGGCATCACGCCAGTAATAGACATCCAGGGACTTGCTGGTGAGCACATTCCGCTCCAGCCGAAGGCTTGCAAAGCCCTTGATGATGCCGCCAACGAAATTCGGAGACCGGAAGTAGGTAAAATAGTTTCCGCAATAGCGCTCGTGGTTCAGGCCCGGCTCCAGCGGCCCGCCAAAAGGTGAGAACCTTGCAGAGTGACCGGGCGATTTAGGCCTCTGCGGCAGGGCGAGCGTATCCGCATTGATGCCAAAGAACTCTTCAATCCTGATCAAGGTATGCGCGGAAGGCTTCGTTTCACCTGTCAAATAGCGATTGAACTGTTGGCGGTTGACGCCCATCTGCCGACAGACCGCGGCGATGGACCCATGGCGAAGGCAGAGTTCCCGGAGATTTTTCCCGAACAGGTTTTCGCTCACGTTGGACCTCGTTCATTCTATCGCCGGCTAGCTGCAGGTAGCTGCAGATCTAGCGCACAGACGCGAAATTGACTGGCTTGTAGGCGGCCCATACCAATCTTCCTGCGTCAATTCTGAGTTCGGGAACCCTGACCGAATGACGTTCTGGAGGAGAACTAAAATGCCACGCAATAGAAAAACATTCGGACGCAACTTAGGACAGGGAGATGCCGGTCCCCGCTACAGTGAAGGTGTTGAACAGTGGAAAGGTACACTCTGGAGGACCAGGTTTTCGTCGTCCGTACACATGATGAGCTTCGCCGCCATTCTTGCGATGATGGCATCCGTCATGCCCTATCAGGCCACGGCGCGCGCAGAGGAGAATGCGACGCCGCTGGCGCAGGCCATTTCGTTTGGCGCGACGGAAGGCTTAGGACTGGTCGATAACACCGCATTCATGCCGAGCGCGGCGGCTCGGCCAGCCCAGAGCGATTTCGCAGGTACGCTTTCCCTTTCCGCAAGCAGAATGTCAACCAGTCCTTCCAAACTCAAGAAGGCAAAGGTGCTCGGCAAGGATCCGCAGATCTTCCCCGGTGTGAACCTGTCCTTCTTCACTGCCGGAGACGATCTCGTGCCAATCCAGCGCGACGTGATCCTGTCGGGTTCTACCAAGGACAGCGCGAGCTATTGGGACATTATCGTACAGCCGGGCCGCATTTGGTCAGAAGCGCAGGATGGCAAATGGTCCCGTGCCTCCTTTCCTTTTTCTTTGGTGAATTCGATCGAGGGTGAGACCCATAACGGGATCGCTTCATTCCGCTTTGCAGGAAATGAGGTGTCGGAGCTTCGATTTCAGATCGTGCAGCAGACGGCCCCGTTCTACATCGAAGACTATTTCACGGCTTGGGGAGCCGTGCCCATGACATTTGTTCAGGGCGCCCCGACAGACATTGATGCTCTCAAAGCAGACTATGAAGGGGAGCGGAACGATCGGTTCCCGATGGCGGACTGGGCGGCGCTGGAAGCCAAGGTGGGCAAGGACAAGCTTTCCCAGTTCGAGAGCACGATGAACCCGGACGAGGTGATTGTCAGTGGGCTCATTGTCGATGGTGTCTTCTACCACAAGGCCTGCAAGAGTGCGGCGGGCCCCTTGCCCTACTGCGAAACGACGAATTTCGGCGTGTGGTCTGCGACCAAGACAATGGCCAACGCGACCGCTCTTTTGCGGCTTGCGCAGAAATTCGGGCCAGAGGTCTTCTCTGAAAAGGTCATGAATTACGTCGATAATTCCGACTTCGATCCAGCATGGGAGGCGGTCACGTTTGCCGATCTGTTGAATATGGCAAGCGGGTTCGGCTTCGGATCCACCGATCGAAATGCGAATTCGATTGAAGACGGATACTTGGACGGCAATTACTCGGAGTGGTACGAAGCCCGCAGTCTCCGGGACAAGCTGAATGCATCCATAAAGAGCCCGAAGCTGCCCTGGGGGCCAAGTGAAGTGGTGCGCTACCGCGATCAGGACATGTTCCTGCTGGGCGCCGTGATGTCCGAGTATCTCAAACGAAAGACAGGCGAAACGGACATCTGGAAGCTTCTAGCCGAAGAAGTCTACAAGCCGATCGGAATTCATCATGCCGCGACGAACAGAACGATCGAAGCGGACGGCTCCCCAGGTCAGCCGCTGATGGCCTATGGCTATTACCCGAGTTTGAGTGACATTGCGAAAATCGCCACGCTCTATCAGGACAAGGGTCGCGCCGGCGGAACCCAAATCCTTTATGCGCCAGCAATCGAGAAAATGCTCGATGCCACCGCCATACATGGCCTTCCGACCGGAGAGAAAAACCAATATGGTGAGGGCCGCTATTTCAGTTCTCTGTGGTATGCCCGCTTTTCCCCGTCGGAAGATTGTAACCTAGCCATACCGTCGATGCTCGGCTGGGGTGGAAACCTCGTGGTGCTCCTGCCAAATGGCATGACCGGCATCCGTCTCGCTAAAAATTGGGATGGAAACGCCGCGGCAGACGATTACACCGGTATGGCAGTCGCCGCCAATCAACTTCGCCCATTCTGCAGGAACTGACGCCCGCCAGTCATCGACCTTCCGCTCCACATCCGGCGCCTTCTATGCCCGTTTAAGAGCGGAAGGATTCCTGGGCCCGATATAGATACAATCTACAGAACGGGGCGTATCTAATTTGTTTGTATGAATAAAGAGGAGGACCGATACTGTATCACAGTAATAACGTGCCTACACGGTACTCAGCTCACAACGGATGTTTTAATGAGGCTGGTATGACCACTTTACGCTGACTCTCGTGGTCTTGGACATTCTGCTTACGGTTCACTACCGAATATTATTTCCGCTATGCGCCGTCATGTCGGTCGTTCAACCTCCATGATCGAACACCTGTAAGCAGCCGGTCCGCTTACCAAGTCTGCAAAGCGCCAAAAGCTGACGTCACGCGTATTCGCCAAACGCCTTGTCTCCATCATCGTGGCGGAGCTTGGCCAGGTAATCTCGCAACAGGGAGGCTCGTTTCGGTCTGAAGCTTCTCCCAGTCGCCCTCGCATCCATTATTCTGTCTAACCTGAACATCCGGAAGTCTTCGCGAAGGCAGCACCAAGACAGGACGCTCAGCGTCCGGTCGGCGTACATGATCGCAAGCGGCAGGACTGCCCGCTCGCTAACAGAATGATCCTTGTCCCGGTAGCAAATGTCCAGCGCCTCCTCCTTCCATGAGGCCTGGCGAATGGTATCGACATGATGTGTTTCCAGATACCGCACCTCCGGACGATAGACTTGCGAAATGGCATGGAAGAGTTGCTGCTCGACGTCGTCAGGCAAGGAAGCGGCAACCTTTGCCAGAACGGAGGTCGCCGCCATCATCAAGGTCGGATCACCCATGTGCTTGACCTCTGCCAGGCCAAGCGCGAGGGCCTCTATCTCGCCGCGGCTAAAAGTTTGCGGTGGAAGGGCACGATCTTCCGTCAGTCTGTATCCGTAGCCGCGCTCTCCTTCGATCCGTGCACCCGCCGCCCGCAGGCTGTCGATGTCGCGATAGAGCGAACGGAGCGAAACACCCGTCTCCTCGGCCAAACGCCGCGCCGTGATCGGCGCAGACATCATCCGCATGGTCTGAAGAAGACGTAAAAGCCTGTCCGTACGTGCCATCACCCAACTGCCGTAAACTGTCAGTAGAGTAGCCCTATAGCAGCTCCATCGAAACAGCATCAAGAAAAGGATTGGGCATGCTGGACACCCTCGCAGGAATTCACTGGGTCGCCGTGGTCGCAGGAACCATGGCCTTCGTTGTTCTCGGAGGCCTTTACTTTATGTTACTGGTGCCGAAGCAGTATCTCTACGTCACTGGTCGGGAGAACCTTCCGAAAGACCAGCAGAAGGTATCGGGTACGATCTTCATCGTCGGTCCGGCGCTCTGCTCGTTGGCCGTCGTCATCGCTGACGCCTATCTGATATCTGCACTGCGCATTGCGTCCATTTCCGATGCGGCCGTTCTCGGGCTAGTCGTCGGGTTTGGCTTCCTCGTCCCGATGACCTTCAACATCGCGATCAATCCGCTGTTTCCGCGTCCCATCCGGTACGGGCTGCTGAACGGTCCCTATTTTCTGACCGCGAACTTGGTGGCCTGTATCCTGATGGTCTGCGTTACCTTTTAACCAGACGGTATAGATGTCGAGGCCACACTCCATGCGACAGCAAAGAGCGACGACATCGGGAGAGCTTCCCGATGACCGTTTTGGGCCAACAGCGGAACTCAGTTCCGCTATGCGCCTCAATTTCGGTCACTGAACGGAGCGCATTTTCATCCAAAAGCCGACGTTGCGTTCCATCAGAGACCGGGCATTTCACGCAAGCACCTGCTCCACGAATTTGGCAAACGCCCGCGCCTTGGCGCTCGCAAGACACCCCGTTGGCAAGACGGCCCAAAGATCGATGGGCGGCAGCTCCCAATCCTCAAGAACGCGCACAACCTCACCGCTTTTAAGCTCCGGCCAGAACATCCAATCGGATGTGACGGCGAGCCCCATGTCAGCATTTACCGCCGCGCGTATTCCCTCGGCAGCGCTGAACTGCACGCGGCTTGAGACGGCGACCGACGCTTCGGTGCCGTTCCTGCGGAAGGTCCAATTTCTGCCAAGCTGGGTGTAGACGATTGCCTGATGCGCGGCGAGTTCGGCGGGCAAGTTCGGAACGCCGTGCTTTTCGAGATAGGCGGGCGTTGCGACGACCGAACGCCGACCCGTGGCAAGGCGGCGGGCGACGGCGGAGGAGTCCGCAAGTTCACCCATGCGCAAACCGATGTCGATCCCCTCGGAGACCAGATCGATCATCCGATCGTCGAGAACGATATCGACGTCCAGGTCTGGATGTCGTGCCATGAACTCGGGCAGGTGCGGAATGACCATCAGCCGGGCAAAGGTCGTTGCAGCGCAAACGCGAAGTCGTCCTGACAATCCTGATCCTGCACCCTTTGCCTCAAGCTCGGCCTCGTCCGCTTCATGGATCGCGGCTTTGGCCCTTTCATAAAACCGCATCCCTGCATCCGTGGGCGTCAGGCCATGGGTCGAGCGGATGAGGAGGCGCACCTGCAACCGGTCCTCCAGTTGCGCGATCGTCTTCGAGATCGCCGGCTGGCCGACGCCGATCTGCCGGGCCGCCTGTGAGAACGATCCCGTCTCCACCACCCGCACGAATGCGATCATTGCCTGCAGTCTGTCCATTGCCTATTCCTCTTTGGAATAAACATTATTGCCTCAAGCCGCCTGCAGCAAGGGCCGAGGAATGGCCATAACTCTCTCCAACGAACACCATCCGATGGAGACGAAGATGATCGAAGTTTACGCCTTTGCCACCCCGAACAGCGTCAAGGTGCCGATCGCGCTGGAGGAACTGGGCCTTGTCTATGACCTTAAGCCGGTTAATGTCCGCAAGGGCGAGCAGAAGGACGCGGCTTTCGTGGCGCTCAACGCCAACGCCAAGGTGCCCGTGCTTGTCGATGACGCCCTGGTGCTCACGGAAAGCGCCGCCATCCTGGTTTACCTGGCCGAGAAGACGGGCAAGCTGTTGCCGAGCGACGGCGAAGGCCGCGCCCGCGTCTTCGAGCAGCTTTTTTTTCACGCCTCTGCCCTGAGCCCGGCTTTTGGCAATGCCGGCTTCTTCAAGCGCTCCTCGCCGGAACCGCAGCCGATCGCGGAAGCCCGTTTCTCGGGCGAGGCCGAACGTATCCTCGGTCTTCTCGAAGGCAAGCTCGCCAACCAGGCCTTCATGGCCGGCGACGACTTCACCATTGCCGACATTGCGCATTTCGGCTGGCTCTGGCGTCGACAGTTTCCCGGCGTGACGCTCGACGAGCGCCCCAATCTTTCTCGCTGGTACGAGACCGTGGCTGCGCGCCCGGCCGTAGAGCGCGCTATTGCCCGCGTCGAGGCCCTCGTACCGGCTGCCTGAACTTTCCCTCAGACCACCCAGAACACATCGAACTCAATGGAGAACAACCATGTCCCGTTTCGACACCTACAAGAACAGCTTCGCGAATGCCCTCCTGACCCGTTCGCCCAGCGGCGTCCTCGAAGTCGCTCTCCACACCGATGGCGGCAAGCTCCTGTTCAACGGCCATACCCATGAACAGTTCGTCGAACTCTTCCACCAAATCGGCTCCGATGCCGAGAACCGCGTCGTCATTCTCACCGGTTCGGGCGATGCCTTCATGGATGCGATCAGCCCCGAGGGCTTCGATTTCTTCTCGCCACGCGGCTATGACAAGATCCTGCGCGAGGGCAAAAAGGTGCTCATGAACATCCTCGACATCGAGGTTCCGATGATCACCGCGCTCAACGGTCCGGTGCTCTTGCACTCCGAATATGCGCTGCTGACCGACATCATTCTGGCCACGCCGGAAACCATCTTCCAGGACAAGCCGCATTTCGACTTCGGCATCGTGCCGGGCGATGGCGTCAACCTGCTCTGGCCGGAAGTGATCGGCTCGATCCGCGGCCGCCACTTTATCCTGACCCGCCAGGCGCTGGATGCTCAAACGGCAAAGGAGTGGGGCGTCGTCAACGAGATCGTACCGGCCGATCGGCTGCTTGCCCGCGCCCATGAGATCGCGGAAGGCATTGCCGCCCTTCCGCCGCTGACCAGCCGCTACACGCGCATCGCGCTGACGCAGAAGCTGCGCCGGATCATCGACGAGGGAGCTGGCTATGGTCTGGCGCTTGAAGGCATCAGCGCGGCCGAAGTCGCCCGCTCCATGGTCGCCAACGCCTGAACCGTCCCCCACCCAATCACCGCGCTTCGGGCTTCACCCTGAGGCGCCTCCACCTCTCAAGGAATAAGACCATGACACTTCAATCCAAGCTCGACGCCTTCAAGGCCGATTTTGAAGCCGGCAAGCCGCCGTATAACGTCCCATACACGGTGATCGAGACCATGCACCGCGCGACTGCCGAACTGATCGCCTCGGGCGCGGCAGCTCGCGCCCTGAAAGCGGGCGCCGTGCTGCCGGCCTTCAGTCTCTCCGATGAAAACGGCAACAAGGTTTCCTCCATCGATCTTCTGGCGCGGGGACCGCTCGTCATCAGCTTCTATCGCGGTGTCTGGTGCCCTTATTGCAACATGGAGCTCCAGGCGCTTGAAGAGGCACTGCCGAAGTTTCAGGAAATAGGCGTAAATCTCATTGCGATTTCCCCGCAAAACCAAGTTAACAGCCGCAAGTCGGTCGCGAAGAACAACCTGAGTTTCCCGATCCTGTCGGACCCGCATAACGACGTGGCAGCCAGCTTCGGCCTGCGCTTCGCGATGCCGGACTATCTGGTCGAGCTCTACAAGTCGCTGAAGAACGATCTCCCCGCCTTCAACGGCGATGCGAGCTGGACCCTGCCCATGCCTGCCCGCTACGTCGTCGGACAGGATGGCGTCATTCTGTATGCGGAGGTGAACCCAGATTACACCCGCCGCCCGGAACCCGACGACATGCTGCCGGCCCTTCGCCTGTCCGCAAGCCGCCGCGTCGTCGCGTGATCCCCGTTCCATCTGTTGAAAGGTCCTGCTTCGATGAGGCACGGCCAGAGGACAACCTCCATGAAAAGAACATTCCTGATCACTGGAGCCAGCAAGGGTATCGGTCTGGCACTTGGCCAACGGCTAGCCGCTCGCGGCCACAAGGTCATAGGCATTGCCCGCAATCCGGTAGAAAGCTTTCCCGGTACGCTTCATACGCTCGATCTGGCGGACCGCGCTGCCAGCGAGGAACTGGCGAAGATAATCCGCGACGGCGACGTCGATGGCGTGATCAATAATGTCGGCCTTGTGAGAGCCGCACCGCTTGGAAATATCGCCGTTGAAACGCTTGAGGAGGTGATGCGCGTCAATCTCCATCCTGCACTGGTCGCAGTTCAGGCAGCACTACCCGCCATGCGGGCACGCGGCTGGGGTCGCGTGGTCAATATTTCCAGCCTGACGGTTCTTGGAAGCGTCGAGCGGACGAGCTACGCCGCCGCCAAGGCCGCTCTTGTCAGCTTCACGCGGAGCTGGGCGCTCGAACTTGCACCGACCGGGATTACGGTCAACGCCGTATCGCCGGGTCCGACGGAGACGGAGCTATTCCGCGCGAACAATCCCGTCGGGAGCAAAGGCGAGGCGCGCTACCTCTCAGGCGTTCCAATGGGCCGGTTCGGGAAGCCCGAAGAGCTGGCAGCCGCAATAGACTTCCTGCTCTCGGACGAGGCGGCATTCATCACCGGACAGACGCTGAACGTTGACGGCGGTGCCTCGATCGGAAAGGCATCCCTGTAAAGGGCAGCCCGCCTGTTAGCGATGCAAGGGCGGGGCAGCAAGGCAAGAGCGCCTCGTCACGATCTCATCGCCTGCAGACGATCGGCGATGAATGTAGCCACCTCATCCAGCGTTTAAGAGCTCCAAGCCCCATCGACACGGTACGGACCTCGAATAGCGGGTTCCCGGCTCAACTCCCCCGAATGCCTCGCCACGTGGGCACTGTTTTCTGGAGGCGGCGCTTTTCGCCGAGCAAGGATTGCAGTTTTGAACTATGGGCGGCGCACGCTCAAAAGCGCGGTGCTCAGTCGATTGCTGAACTGCTCGGATACGGGACGAGCGCCGACGCCTATCATCTGACTTCAGGGGCGCCGGACGGAGATGGTGCGCAGCGCGCCATGCGTCGCGCTCTTCAGATGGCCGGTCTGTCAGCCGACCGGATCGATTACCTCAACGCCCACGCCACATCGACGTCGGTCGGTGACGCGGGCGAACTGGCGGCTATTCGATCTGTGTTCGGCGTGGGCACTCCCCTCGCAATTTCATCCACGAAATCCGCCACTGGCCATTTGCTGGGCGCTGCCGGAGGGCTCGAAGCCATCTTCACCGCGCTTGCCCTGCGCGATGGCATTCTGCCGCCAACGCTCAATCTCGAAAATCCGGATCCCACTGCCGAAGGACTCGACATCATCGGCCCCGTCGCCCGCAAAGCAGCGGCCAGATATGCGATCTCGAATGGATTCGGATTCGGCGGCGTCAACGCGAGCGTCTTGCTTGGGCGCTTCGAGGAACGCTGATCAATGTCCAGAGGACCTCAGATGACAGAAGCAGTTATCGTTGCGCCTATGCGCACTGCGATCGGCAAATTCAATGGATCACTTGTTGGAACTCCGGCGGTCGCGCTTGGTGCGGCCACCATCAAGGCTGCGATGGAGCGCGGGAAGGCCCGCGCCGACCAGATCGACGCGGTCGTTATGGGCAATGTGATCCAGGCCGGAAACCGGATGAATCCCGCTCGGCAGGCGACGCTTTATGCAGGTCTGCCCAATGAAACTCCGGCCGTAACCGTGAACCGCGTGTGCGGATCGGGTGCAGAGGCGATCGCGCAGGCGGCAAACCAGATCTGGCTCGGCCACGGCAGGGCGATCATTGCGGGTGGCATGGAGAACATGGATCGAGCGCCGTATCTCGTACCAGGTGCGCGCAGCGGCTTGAGGATGGGCGATAGTGTCCTCGAGGACAGCATGTTGCTCGACGGACTGCATGATGCCTTTTCGGGGCAACACTCGGGATGGCACACGGAAGATGTCGCCCGCGAACACGGTATATCCCGCATCCAACAGGACCAATGGGCGCTCCGTTCGCAATCTCGTTTCACCGATGCTCAGGCGCAGGGAAAGTTTGTCGAGGAGATTGTGCCGGTCGAGCTTGCTTCGAAGAAGGGGGTTGTGAAGTTTTCGGTAGACGAGACGCCGCGCCCCGACACCACTCTCGAAGGCTTGACCAAGCTCCGGCCGGTCTTTCGCGAAGACGGGACCATCACTGCGGGCAATGCGCCGGGCCTGAACGCGGCAGCCTCTGCCATGATCATCGCCGATCGTGCTTTTGCCGAAGCATCGGGAATGGAGCCGTCGGCGCGTGTCGTGGCACATGCCGTATCTGCAATTCGTCCAGAACATTTTGCTTTGGCGCCGATCGAGGCAATCAGGCTTGTGCTGGAGCGGGCGCAGTGGTCACTGGCGGATGTCGATCGGTTCGAAATCAACGAGGCCTATGCCGCCGTGCCTCTGTTGGTATCCAAGGCTCTCCGCTTGCCGCATGACATTGTCAATGTTGAGGGCGGGGCGATCGCGCATGGCCATCCGATAGGTGCAACGGGGGCGATTCTCGTAACGCGTCTTGTGCATGCGCTACACCGAGACGATCTTCGCCGGGGCATCATCTCGCTCTGCATTGGCGGTGGGCAGGGGATCGCAATCGCCATCGATCTGCTTTCATAGCCGGGTCGGCTGGAACCGTCCTGGTTCTTGCGTCGGCATACGGCCTCCGAAGGAGCCGCCGAGGCTGCCACCTCCGATGACACGTATGCGCATCGGGAAACTCCTGGGGTGATCATCGGAGGGATGAGCAATGAGGCGAAATGCCGTGAAACCTTAAAGCCGGTCGATGGCGCCGACTGCCAGATTGTCGCTGCGCAGACGTGCTGCTCGCTCGGCGCCGAACGCCGCCTCGAAGGATGCCTGCGCCTCTCGCCACAAGGGAGCGGCCTGCTCAAGCCGCTGCTTGCCGGCAGGAGTCAGTTTGAACACGTGAGCCCGCTCGCCCTCTGCCTTGGTGCTTGAAATCCACCCCTCCGTCTGCAGCGGCTTGAGGTTTCTCAATAGCGTCGTGCGCTCCATGACCATGATGGTGCCCAGTTCCGACACGCGGATATCCGGATGCCTGTCGATGACGCTTAGGATCGAAAATTGCGAAATAGTGACCCCCGCCCGAGCGAGGCTGGTGTCGTAAAGTCGCGTGATATGTCTCGATCCGCGCCGAAGGGCGAGGCAGTGGCACGCGTCATATCCTGTCAAATTTGTCATGCCGATCTTCTACATGTGTATTTACACACAGTCAATCTGCGATTATAGAGATTTGCATGCCGCAACAGAAATTACGCGGCATAGTGTGTATATGCACTTTTGGAGATGACGATGAACGAAACGAGCCATGCGCCACGCCATCCTTTCCTGGATGATCTGGCCGATGATGTCACCCTGATCAGCAACGTCCTGCTGGACGAGGTGAAGGGCAGGAATGCAGTTCTGAAGACAATCAAGACCGGAGCTGAGATCTATGCCACCCAGACGACGACCTATCTCAATCGCCTGAGCGATGGTCGAACCCTGATTGAATACGACGCTGAACTTGTCGGTGGCCGTCAGGCACATGCCGTCGTCGTCATTGATTGGAACAAGGACAACAAGGCGACAAAGTTGAATATCGGCTTCGCGCCACTTGGCAGCGCGCTGGCGTTCTCCACCCGTCTTGGAGAACTACTTGCCGGCACGGATGCCAAGGCAGCGCTCTGAAAAAGTCGAAGGACAAAAAGAGTTTTTTCCTCCTTGAGCCCGTCCAGCGGGGTCTTCCATGGTCGCTTTGCTCCGGTCAGCAAGGCGGTCGCCGACCTGATTGGCGAGCAGGCTGCGGGCTCGCGGATAATCCGGAACAAGACCCCTGAACGACATCTCTCACGCCGTGGGGCCTGACTTTCATATCCCAACTCGAAAAGGAAATACCATGTCTATCGTGAAGCCCATGGAATGGCGCTATGCCACCAAGAAGTTTGCCAGCGAGGCCCTGACGGATGCTCAGGTCAACGACCTTTTGGAGGCGGTTCGTCTTGCGCCCTCGTCCTATGGCCTGCAGCCCTACAAGTTCATCGTCATCAAGGATCAAGCGCTGCGCGAGACGCTTCGTGGCGCTGCCTTCAATCAGCCGCAGGTGGTGGAAGCATCGCATCTGGTCGTGATTGCATCCGAGACTGACATCAACGAAGGCACTGTTGCCAGGTTCATCGACAATGCGTCTTTGACACGTGCTGTTGACCGATCAGTGCTGAAGCCGCGCGAGGATTTCATCAACAACTACCTCCGCCCATTCACCGGCGGGATGAGAAACGAGTGGGCGCAGAAACAAGCTTATCTCGCTCTCGGTGTCTTTATCGCCGCAGCGGCCGAAGCACAGATCGACATGTGCCCGATG
>CAMFHT010000017.1 GCA_945952245.1 uncultured Rhizobium sp.
CTACACGTAAGGAGTCGTCGGCAGCGTCAGATGTGTATAAGAGACAGAGCTCATCCGGTGCAGCGGGCAGGGGCCGTGCTCGGCGATGCGCTCGCGGTGGAAGGCGGTGGCATAGCCGGCATGGATCTCGAAGCCATAGGCGGAGTAGAGCGTGCCGGCCTGTTCCATCATGCGGTCGCGGGTGACTTTCGCGACGATCGAGGCGGCGGCGATGGAGAGGGAGCGGGCGTCGCCCTTGATGACGGCTTTTCCGGGGCAGGCGAGGCCGGGCGGCACGTCGCGGCCGTCGATGAGAACGAAGGACGGGGGAAGTGCGAGCCCCAGGACGGCGCGGCGCATGGCGTCGAGGCTCGCCTTCAGGATGTCCGTGCCGTCAATGCGGCGGGCGCTGGATGAGGCGATGGATACGAGCGAGGTCGCGAGGATCTGCGTGTGCAGGTCGTTGCGCTGTGCCACCGTCAGCTTCTTGGAATCGTTGAGGCCAGCGGGAATTTTGTCGGGGTCGAGGATCACGGCGGCGGCCACCACGGGCCCGGCCAGCGGCCCGCGGCCCGCTTCGTCGGCACCGGCGACCAGCGAATAGCCGTCGCGCATCAGGGCCCGCTCCAGCATGAAATCCGGCCGGTTTGCGAGCAATTCGAAAAGAGCGGGAGAATCGGGGGGCGTGCGACGTGTCATGCGGCGAGACTCGCACGCCCCGCCGATCTCCTGCAAGCCCTCGGGTGTGACCATTTTGTGAAAACGGCCATCAGGGGCGGCGGACCCGAGGGTCCCGGAACGCAGTCAGGGTATGCGGTCCGGGAAGAAGTCCTGCGCCGACAGGGGAGGCGGCGCAGGACAAGACGGCAAGCCGGAGGCAACGGCGGGCCGAAATCGAAAGAGGTTCAGAGCAGCTGCAGCTGCACGCCGGCGCCATCCGGCGGGGTGAAGATGTCGTCCCGCAGCTGGACGCTGCGGCGGATGAGGCCGAGGCGCTTGGTCGCCATCTCGAAGCGGCGGCTGATCTGCCAGGCATAGGGACCGGCGCCCTTCATGCGCTTGCCGAACTCCGCGTCATAGTCCTTGCCGTCGCGCATGGAGCGGATCAGCGACATGACCCGGCGGTACCGGTCGGGATAGTGGCGGAGCAGCCATTCGCGGAAGAGCGGGCTCACCTCGAAGGGCAGGCGCAGCAGCACATAGCTCGCTTCCTTGGCCCCCGCCGCCTCGGCGGATTCGAGGATGCGCTCGATCTCGTGATCGTTCAGCCCGGGAATGACCGGCGCGACCATGGCGGCGACCGGAATGCCCGCCTCGGACAGGGCGCGGATCGTGTCCAGCCGCTTGCTCGGCGTTGCCGCGCGCGGTTCCATGAGGCGCGAGAGCTTGCGGTCCATGGTGGTCACCGAAATCCCCACCTTGGCGAGCCCGCGGGCCGCCATGCGGGCGAGGATGTCGATGTCCCGGAGGATCAGCGAGGACTTGGTGACGATGACCACAGGATGGTTCGCCTTGTCGAGCACTTCCAGGATCTGGCGCATGATCCGCCATTCCTTCTCGATCGGCTGGTAGGGGTCGGTATTGGTGCCGATCGCGATGGTGCGCGGCTTGTAGCCGGGCTTGGCGAGCTCGCGCTCCAGAAGCTTCGGCGCATCCGGCTTGGCGAAGAGCTTGGCTTCGAAGTCGAGCCCCGCCGAAAGACCCATATAGCTGTGGGTCGGCCGGGCGAAGCAGTAGATGCAGCCGTGCTCGCAGCCGCGATAGGGGTTCACCGAGCGGTCGAAGGGGATGTCGGGGGATTCGTTGCGGGTGATGATGGTGCGCGGCTTTTCCACCTGCACCTCGGTCTTGAAGGCTTCGAGTTCGTCGAGCGACTGCCAGCCGTCGTCGAAGCTTTCGCGAGTCTTCGCCTCGAAGCGGCCGTCCGGATTGAGGGCGGCGCCACGGCCGCGGCGGCGGCCGACGTCGACACGCATGCCGGAAACCTGCAGGAGATGCTCGGCAATATCAGCGGTATGGGCAGGCGCGAATGCGTCCTGCCCCGCAAGGGCCAGTTCAGTCATCGATCGCTCCTCGAGGCAGGCCCTGAAGGGGGCAGGGGCATGCCATCCAATGCTTGCTCAGCGCTCCGCATCCGGCGGAGATTTCAGGGAGAGACAGACGCCCATCCCGTTCTCATTGACAATATTCCTAGCGGAAAAATGAGAACAATGCAAGAACAAAATTGTTCCGGTCTGCTGCCTTCCGATCAGGGAAGGGTGCGTGTCGTCGCGATGAACCAGTGGGGATGGCGGCTATGGAACCGTGTTGCCGCCTCGGCGCAGGCGGCTTTGCTGGCGAAGAGGCCGAAGCAGGTTGCGCCCGAACCGGACATGCGGGCGATGTCTGCGCCGGCGGCGGCAAGCTCTTCCAAGAGCGATGTGATCACCGGCTCCAGAGCCTCCGCAGGCGGCTGCAGGTCGTTGCGGAGCGGGCGGATGGCGTCGAGCGGCGTGGCCAGCCGCGCCGAAAGGTCCGCCGGCAGCGGCGGATTGTTCTTGTCTGTCAGCAGCCGGAAGATCTGCGGCGTCGAGACCGGCTTCAACGGGTTGACGAGCAGGATGGATATTGGGGGGAGTTGCACCGGCTGCAGTTCCTCGCCGATGCCGCGGGCGATCAGAGGGCGCGAGGCAAGGCACATGGGCACGTCCGCACCGAGGGAGAGCGCCAGCGCGTGGAGCGCATCCGGGGCCAGGTCCGCTTGCCAGAGCCTCAGCAGCGCCCGAAGCGTCGCGGCAGCATCTGCCGATCCGCCGCCGATCCCGGAGGCGACAGGCAGGGTCTTCTCGAGATGAATATGCACCGGTCCGCCGGAATGGCGGTCCTTCAGGAGAGCCCGCAGGCCGTCCCGCGCGCGGATCACGAGATTGTCGGCGGTGGCGTCGAGGGCGGGGGAGAAAGGGCCGGAGAGGGTGAAGGCATCCTCCCGGGCCGGCTCCACCGATACCCGATCACCGGCCTCCGTAAAGGCGACGAGCGAATCGAGGCAATGATAGCCATTTGCCCGCTGCCCGGTCACGTGGAGCGCGAGGTTGATCTTGGCGGGGGCTGCTTCGGTGATCTGCATGGGTGTCTGTGCCAGTCCCCCTCCTGAGCGTGCCGAAGGGGCCTTGTGGGGAGGGGCTAGGGGTGGGGGTATGCGTCAAGAACGAGATCTTGCGAGACGATAAGCCAATTAACTTGAGCGAGGATCGCACCCCCACCCCTAACCCCTCCCCACAAGGGGGAGGGGGATACCCTCCTGCCGATCCGCCCTTCGGCAACCGGCTGTCCAGGGGACAGTCGATCAAACGGTTAGGATACCCATCCGAACTACTTCGCCGGTACCTTCAGCACCTGGCCGAGACGGAGGCGGTCCGGGTTCTTCTGGATCTCGGGGTTGAGCTTGATGATGTCCTCGCCGCGCTTCCAGTCGCCCAGCAGCTTCTTGGCGATGCGCCAGACCGAATCGCCCTCGACCACGGTGTAGGTGCCGGGTTCGGCGGTGGACGCCGCGGTCGCAGCCGGTGCGGCAGGGGCCGCCGGAGCGATGGCCGCGGGGGCAGGAGCGGGAGCCGCGGGCTCAGCCGCCGGAGCTGGCGCTGCCGGGGAAGGAGCAGGCGCCGCTGGCGTTGCAGGCGCGGCTGCGGGAGCCGGAGCTGCGGGCTCAGCCGCAGGAGCTGGCGCAGCCGGAGCGGGAGCCGCAGGCGCGGGCTCGGCCGCCGGACCTGGTGTTGCCGGAGTGGCGGCCGGAGCCGGCACGGCCGGCGTCTCGGAAGCCGGAACGGCAGGGGCTGCCGGCGCGGGCTCTGCGGGGGCGGGGGCCGGAGCGGGCGTCTTCGGCGCCGTGTCTGCAGCCTTGTCGGTCGCCGGCGTGTCCTTGGCAGGGTTTGCGGGCTTCTGGTCGGCGGGCAGGTCCGGCAGGCCGTTCTGCACCTTTTGCGCGATCTTCGCGACCTCAGCGGTCTCGGGCTTCATCGCCAGCGCCCGGTTCCACTGGAACTTCGCCTCGCGCTCGCGGCCCACGCGCCAGTAGGCATCGCCGAGATGGTCGTTGATGGTGGGGTCGCCGGCCTTCAGTTCGGCGGCACGCTCCAGCTCCGCGGTTGCATCCTCGAAGCGGCCGAGGCGGTAATAGGCCCAGCCCAGCGAATCGACGATATAGCCGTCGTCAGGCCGAAGCTCGACGGCGCGCTTGATCATGTCCAGCCCCTCCTTGAGGTTCCGGTTCATGTCCACCCAGGTATAGCCGAGATAGTTCAGCACCTGCGGCTGGTCGGGGTTCAGTTCCAGCGCCTTCTTGAAGTTCGGCTCGGCCTTGTCCCACTGCTTCAGGCGTTCATAGGCAATGCCGCGCTGGAAGTAGATCGACCACAGGCTGCGGTCGTTCTGTGACCCGATCATCTCGATCGCCTGGTCGTAGTTCCGCGCCATTTCGGGATAGTCCTTGGCATCGGAAAGCACGCTGCCATAGGCGAGATAGCTCCTGATGTCCTTGGGATCGCTGTCGATCAGCTGCTTCAGGTGCTTCTTGGCCTCGTCCACCTTGCCGTTGGTGGCAAGCGCCAGGCCGAGCTGCAGCTCGGAAATGCGGGCGAGCGGCGAATTCTTCGGCACCTGCCGGTAGAACTCGATGGCGCGGGCGGAATTGCCGCCGGTCTCGGCGAGCCCGCCGAGCATGACGAGCGTATCGGCGCTGTCGGGATCGAGCGCATGCGAGACGTTGAGGTAGAGCGAGACGGCCTCGTCCGCACCCTGCCGGTTCAGCGCGCCGCCGATCGAAAACAGCACGGCTGCAGCGCCCTGGGCCGCGGTCTTCACCTGCTGCTCGGGCTTGTCACCGTTCTGGATGCTGTCGCGCAGCGCCTTCAGCGGCGCATAATTGTTGATGAACTGGTCGCCGACGGAAATCGCGTCCAGCGCCTTCTGCTTGTTGCCGGCGGCGGCTTCCAGCCGGGCGAGCGCCATGACCGCGCGAATGTAGGTGTCGGGCGCGGTCGTACCGCCATCCCGGTCCAGCACGGCGGAATTGAGCAGCGTGCGCGCCTTGTCGGTCTTGCCGGCAGCGGCGGCGAGCGCGCCTGCATGGTAGTTGCGGAAGATGCCGAACCATTCCGGACCCTTGAGGTCCGTGATCATCTTCAGGGCTTCGTCCGTCTTGCCGGCGCCGAACTTCGACCAGGCGAGCAGAAGGCTGTTCATCAGCCGCTCGAGATCGTTCGGACCCTCGTATTTCAGGATCTTTTCGGCGCCCGCATAGTCGCCGCGGCGGATCGCGTCCATGCCGCGGGTCACGATGGTGATGCGCTCGACGGAGGTGTCCGATTTCAGCTGCTCGGCCAGCTTCACCCCGCCTTCGAAATCGCCCGAGAGGAAGGAGGCGATCATCAGCCGTTCGCGGATCTCGGTATTGTCGGGCTCGATCTCCAGCGCCTTGCGGTAAAGCGGGATGGCGTTGACGTAGTCGCGGTCCACATCGGCGGTGCGGGCGGCGAGGAAGGCGCCGGCGAAGGAGGAAATGCCCTCGGCGTCGAACTTCTCCTCTGCCGCGGGAGGCGTCTCGGTCGAGCCGGCGGACCAGCCGGGCGCGGCGCTCGAAAGCAGCAGGGCTGCGAAGGCTGCACCGGAAAGAAGACGGATGGCAAGGCGCTGCCGCATGAAGTGGCCTTTCATCGAGACTGTCCGGCTTTGGCCGGCCTTATCATAAACAGGTCCGGCGCGGGGTTGTTGCAGCCCGGCCGGACGATTCGGGGGAGGATGGCCTTTTTGCCCTGTTCCCGCAAGTTCATGCGCTTTGACGCATCCCGTCAGTTGACGCGGGCGACGCAGAAATCGATGACTTCGAGAAGCGCCGATTTCCAGGGGCTGTCGGCCAGCGGCGCCAGAGCATCACGCGCGATCGCGCCGTAATGCAGGGCCCGATGGATGGTATCGTTCAGGCTGCCGTATTTCTGGATCAGGCCCATGGCCTTCTCTAGGTTGGCATCGCTGGAATTGCCGCCCTCGATCGCATCGCGCCAGAAGGCCCGCTCGTCCTGCGTGCCGCGGCGATAGGCGAGGATGACGGGCAGCGTGATCTTGCCTTCGCGGAAATCGTCGCCGGTGTTCTTGCCGAGCTCGGCGGACTTGCCGCCATAATCCAGCACGTCGTCGACCAGCTGGAAGGCGAGGCCGAGGTTCATGCCATAGCTCTTCAGCGCATTGCGCTCGGCCTTGTCGGTCCTGGCGATGATCGGGCCGACTTCGGCTGCGGCTGCAAAGAGCGCAGCCGTCTTGGCGCGGATGACGGAGAGATATTCGTCTTCCGTCGTTTCCATGTTCTTGGCGACGGAGAGCTGCAGCACTTCGCCCTCGGCGATCACGGAAGCGGCGGTCGAGAGCACGTCCAGCGCGTCGAGCGAGCCGACATCCACCATCATGCGGAAGGCCTGCCCGAGCAGGAAGTCGCCGACGAGAACGCTTGCCTGGTTGCCCCAGATCATGCGGGCGGTGGACTTGCCGCGGCGCAGGTCGCTCTCGTCCACCACGTCGTCATGCAGCAGGGTTGCCGTGTGCATGAATTCGACCGCGGTGGCGAGCTTGATGTGGTGATCGCCCTGGTAGCCGAACATGTTGGCGGCGGCCAGCGTCAGCATGGGGCGCAGCCGCTTGCCGCCCGAGGAGATCAGGTGGTTGGCGACTTCGGGGATCATCTGCACGTCGGAACCGGCCTTGGACAGGATGAGCTGGTTCACCCGCTCCATCCCCTCCCGCGTCAGATCCAGGAGAGGCTTGATCGATGCCTGTTTGTTTTTGCCTTCTTCCAGCGATATAACCACGCCCAACGGTCCGGACTCCTTCAGAAAATTCTTGGTAAGGACAATAGAAAGCGGCGTCCGCAGCGGCAAGAGGCGAATTGTCCCGGTCCCCCCTAAATTGATGGAATTCAGCTCTATGGAAGAACTAATTCGGACCAATGACCCCGTGGTCCTCTCCTATGCGGAAAGCCTGATGAAGGACTTTGGTATTCCCTACATGATCGCCGACCAGGGCATGAGCGTGCTGGAAGGCTCGATCGGCGTGCTGCAGCGCCGGCTTCTGGTGCACGAGGATGCCGCGGATGAAGCCCGCCGCATCCTCATCGAGGCCGGGCTCGGCGCGGAACTGCGCGACAGCTGACCCGCCGCCGATGACGACCCCGACCGAAACCATCGACGCCTTTCACCATGGCCGCTTCCACGTGGTACAGCCAAAGGGCCGCGGCCACCGCTCCGGCATGGATGCCATGCTGCTTGCCGCGCTGGTGCCTGAACTGGTGTCCGGGGAAAGGGCGGTCCGGGTTGCCGATCTGGGCGCCGGCGCGGGCGCTGCCGGCATGGCGGTCGCCTCGCGCATCGAGGGGGCCGATGTGGTGCTCGTCGAGCGCTCGCCCGACATGGCTGCCTTTGCCGAAAAGAGCCTGGCTTTGGAGGAAAACGCCCGCTTTGCCGCCCGCTGCCGCGTGCTTCAGGCCGATGTTTCGCTGACGGGCCGGGCGCGGGTGGCGGCGGGCCTTGCGGACGACAGCTTCGACCACGTGATCATGAACCCGCCCTTCAACGATCCCGGCGACCGGCGCACGCCCGATGACCTCAAGGCCGAGGCGCATGCCATGGTGGAGGATCTCTTCGAAAGCTGGATCCGCACCGCAGGCGCCATCCTCGTTCCCGGCGGGCAGCTGTCCCTCATTGCCCGTCCGGAATCGATCGGCGAGATCATCGCTGCCTGCGGCAGACGCTTCGGCGGGCTGGAGATCACGCTGCTCCATCCGAGATCAGGGGAAAACGCCGTGCGGCTGCTCGTGACTGCCATCAAGGGCTCGCGGGCAAGGCTTGCCTTCCGCGCCCCGCTCGTCATGCATGACGAAGGAACGCACAGGTTTTCCGCCTTCGTCGACGATCTCAACAATGGCCGCGCCGCCTATCCGCGCCGCGTCCCCTCGTCTCAGCCGAGGAAGAAGTCGTAGACGAGCTTCACGTTCAGCCCTGCGATCAGGAAGGCGGTGGCGAAGGCAAGGGCCGTCAGCCAGCGCGGCGCCACCAGCGCGCCCATCTTGGTGCGGCTCGCGGTGAACATGACGAGCGGGAAGACGGCGAAGGAGAGCTGCAGGCTCAGGACCACCTGGGAAAGGATCAGGAGTTCCGCCGTGCCGCTTTCGCCGTAGAACAACGTCACGAGCGCTGCCGGCACGATGGCGATGGCGCGGGTCACGAGCCGGCGCACCCAGGGTTTCACCTTGAAGCGGATGAAGCCTTCCATCACGATCTGGCCGGCAAGCGTCGCCGTCGCGGTCGAATTGATGCCGCAGCAGATGAGGGCGACCGCAAAGAGCGTCGGCGCGATCGCGGCACCGAGCAGCGGCGAGAGCAGGGCATGCGCCTCGCCAAGCTCGGCAATGTCGGTATGGCCGTTCTGGTAGAAGGCGGCGGCGGCGAGGATCAGGATCGAGGCATTGACCAGCAGCGCCAGCAGCAGCGCCACCGTGCTGTCAATGGTCGCGAAGCGCAGCGCCTCCCGCTTTTCCGGCAGGGTCTCGCCATAGGCCCGGGTCTGGATGATGCCGGAGTGAAGATAGAGATTATGCGGCATCACGGTCGCACCCAGAATGCCGAGCGCGAGATAGAGCATGCCGGGATCGGTGGCGATCTGAGGCGTCGGCAGGAAGCCCATGGCGACCGCGCCCCAGTCGGGATCGGCAAGCGCGATCTGCACGCCGAAGCAGATGGCGATGACCGCAAGCAGGCTCATGATGAAGGCCTCGATCCACCGGAAGCCGAGCCTTTGTAGGGCGAGGATCAGGAAGACGTCGAGCGAGGTAATGAGCACGCCGAGCGCGAGCGGAATGCCGAAGAGCAGCTGCAGGCCGATCGCGGTGCCGATCACCTCGGCAATGTCGGTCGCGATGATCGCGATCTCCGCCATGATCCAGAGACCCCAGGCCACCGGCTTCGGATAGGCATCCCGGCAGGCCTGCGCGAGATCGCGGCCCGACCCGATCGCCAGCCGTGCGCAGAGCGACTGCAGGATGATCGCCATGAAATTGGAGAGCAGCGCAACCGAGAGCAGCGCATAGCCGTAGCGCGACCCGCCCGCGAGCGAGGTCGCCCAGTTACCGGGGTCCATGTAGCCCACGGCCACCATGTAGCCCGGCCCGATGAACGCCGCCGCCCGCCGCCAGCCGGAGCCTGTCTTTCGGACAGGGATCGTGCCGTGCACGTCCGACAGCGACGCCTCGCCCCGCGCCGTATGCCATCCCGCGTTTTCAGCCCTGTCCAGCATGCTCTCTCCTTCGATCCGCAATCGGCGGACGTTGATTGGAATGCAAATGATAATGAATTGCAATAAGGAGTAAAGGGCGGATTTGCGGAATTGCAAGGGGGCATGCACCAACGTTCTCACCCCGAGGTGCCGGAGCGCAAGCGCAGGCCTCGAAGGGTCCTGCACCGGGAGGGAGCATGCCGCGGATGGTTCGAGGCTCGTTGCACTCGCACCTCACCATGAGGGTATGTGCTTTCCGAAGAGCTATGCAAAGCCATTGCGTTTTCACCATTCATGCATACATGCTGACAGAATTGCCGTTGACTGGATGATTTGAGACCGGAGATTAATGCATGTTCGCCTTTGTGAAGCGGTTGGTGCCGAAGCGGTTCCGCAAGTCCCACAAGACCATTCCCGTCGTTCGCCTCGCCGGCCAGATCATGCCGGATGGCGGGCGCTTCCAGAGTGCGCTGAACCTGGAATCGGTGGCTGCTGCGCTTGAGGCCGCGTTCGAGGACAAGGACGCGCCGGCCGTGGCGCTCGTCGTCAACTCGCCGGGCGGCTCGCCGGTGCAGTCGCGGCTGATCTACCAGCGCATCCGCTCGCTGGCTGCGGAACACGGCAAGAAGGTCTTCGTCTTCGTGGAAGACGTGGCGGCGTCCGGCGGCTACATGATCGCGCTTGCGGGCGACGAGATCATCGTCGATCCCACCTCCATCGTCGGTTCAATCGGCGTCGTCTCCGGCGGCTTCGGCTTTACGGAGCTGATCGCCAAGATCGGCGTCGAGCGCCGGCTCTATACATCGGGCGAGAACAAGGCGATCCTCGACCCTTTCTCGCCAGAAAAGCCGGATGAGGTGGCCGTGCTGCAGGCGCTGCAGCGGGAGATCCACGAGGTCTTCATCGCCATGGTGAAGGAACGGCGGGCGGGCAGGCTGAAGGACGATCCGGATCTCTTCTCCGGCCTGTTCTGGACCGGCGCGCGCGGCGTCGAACTCGGCCTCGTCGACCGTCTCGGCAGCCTGCGCGAGGTGATGCGCGAACTCTATGGCGAAAAGACCGAGCTGGACCTGGTGGAAAGCCCGCGCTCGCTGTTCGGCCGCCGGCTGCCGGCGGTGAGGGGCAGGGCGGATGGCCAGGCCATTGCCGATGCCGCTGCCGGTGCTATCGTGCGCACACTGGAAGAAAAGGCGCTCTGGAGCCGCTTCGGGCTCTGAGGCCCGGACCGAGAGCAGGCGCATGCCCCGGGGGAGAGGCAATGCAGATTGCATTCTTTGTGATCATCATCGCGTGGGGCGTCCTGCTCTACCGCCGTTTCGTGCGGATCGGCGAAAAGCTTGGCGAACAGCGCCGTCAGCGGGAACGGTTTTCCGGACAATGGCCGGGAGGTGAAGGACCGCTCCAGCCAGATACGCATGGCACGCTCGTCAAGGATCCACGCACCGGCGAATACCGTGTCCAAAAACGGGACAGGATCTAGCCGTGTCCCAAAAAGAGACAGGTCCGTGACGCCGGCCTTCGTCACGGACCTGTAATGCCTGCCCAATCGGATCGTTCTGAAAAACTGGCCGTCTTAAGGAATTTCGCCGAAAAGCCCGCGCTGCATGCGAAAAAAAACACGCCCCTTGCGCCGTCCGGATAGCAGTATTTCGTGATATATCGGTTCTGCGTTTCATTCTCCCCGCCGTCCCGATGAGGAGATTTGTATAATCTAAATTATAATCTTCACATAACGCAATGCATTGTTTTTAAAGCGAATTCTAGTTATCGGAGAGTCGGTCGAAAAGTCTTAACCAAACCCGGTACCGATCGCCCGTTTTATTCCAGCATGACGCGATCTGGTTGTTAAAGCGCCTATTGGAAGACGATATAAAATTAGAATGGACAAAATTAAGCGGGTCTCAGGCATAGTTTTATTCGTCAACATGACAGACTATCAGAAATTTACCGCCTGCCTTGCTTTACGTCAGCCAGGCATCTGGCCGTTCCAAGAGAACTTGACGTGCCGGACCTCCCGTGGCACCTCTCCGGCCAGTTTTACGAGAACCGGAAGTGACCGATGTCCGCTGCCAATCTGCCCGATCACATGAACCCCAAGCGCTCCTTTCAGGCGCTGATCCTGACGCTGCACAGCTACTGGGCGGACAAGGGGTGCGCGGTTCTGCAGCCCTATGACATGGAAGTGGGCGCGGGTACGTTCCATCCGGCGACCACGCTCCGCGCGCTCGGGCCGAAGCCGTGGCGGGCCGCCTACGTGCAGCCCTCTCGCCGTCCCTCCGATGGCCGCTACGGCGAAAACCCCAACCGGCTGCAGCATTACTACCAGTACCAGGTCATCCTGAAGCCGAACCCGTCCAACCTGCAGGAGCTCTATCTCGGCTCGCTGGAGGCGATCGGCCTCGATCCGCTGCTGCACGACATCCGCTTCGTGGAGGACGACTGGGAAAGCCCGACGCTCGGCGCCTGGGGGCTGGGCTGGGAATGCTGGTGCGACGGCATGGAAGTGTCGCAGTTCACCTATTTCCAACAGGTCTGTGGGATCGAATGCTCGCCGGTCTCGGGCGAACTCACCTATGGCCTCGAGCGTCTCGCCATGTATGTGCAGGGCGTGGACAATGTCTACGACCTCAACTTCAACGGCCGCGAGGGCGACGAGAAGATCACCTATGGCGACGTCTTCCTGCAGGCCGAACAGGAATATTCCCGGCACAATTTTGAATTCGCCAACACGGACATGCTGCACCAGCACTTCATCGATGCGGAACGGGAATGCCAGGCGCTGCTTGCCGCCGGCGCGCCGGGCGATGCATCGTCGCTCCACAAATGCGTGCTGCCGGCCTATGACCAGTGCATCAAGGCAAGCCACGTCTTCAACCTGCTGGATGCCCGCGGCGTGATCTCGGTGACCGAACGTCAGGCCTATATCCTCCGCGTCCGCACGCTGGCCAAGGCTTGTGGCGAGGCCTTCCTGCTGACGGATGCGGGTGGGGCGAATCTGGTGCGGGATGCGGCTTGAGGGCGAGTTCGGGCACCCGCTGACCTCGCGCCAGCCGCCCCCTCATCCCCTGCCGGACCTTCTCCCCGCTGGGGAGAAGAGACGAGCGGAAATGTCTACGTTCCCAACAGACGTTCTGGTTTGAAGCGTTGATTTGGGGCAGAGTGCGAACGGCATATTTCCTCTCCCCCGCGGGGAGAGGGTGGCGGCAGCCGGGTGAGGGGGCTCCAGCCGCAACGTCAGACGAGTCGCTTCAAAGCAGAGTACGCCGCCCTTCGACCAGCTAAGCCTCCAGCCGCACCCTCAGCCACTCAGGCCGGCGCCACGAAGACCTGCGATATCTCCCTGAACACGTCCAGCTCCTCCAGCGCATCCGCATAGGCGAACAGCCGCGGAAACTCGGATGCCTGCAACACGCCCGGCAGCGTATCCCGTGAAAACCGCACCGCGACCCCGACGGCGATATCCGCGTGCCCGAGCTTCGGCCCCAGCCAATGGGCTCCGGCTTCCGGGCAGTCCTTCTCCAGCGCCGCAGCCACCGAGCGGATCTGTCTTTCGCAGCGATCCGCCCACATGTCCGACACGGTTTCGTGCAACCGGCGTTCGTAGAAGAGGTTGACCGACTTGTCGGCAAGGCCCATGCCGAGGCTTGCGATCTTCAGCGCCCGGTGCCGTTCCAGCTCCCGCAAGGGAAAGAGCCGCTCCGCCTCCGGCATCAGCCCGTCGAGATAATCCAGCATCATGTGGCTCTCGACGATCACGTCGCCTTCCTCCAGCACCAGAACCGGCACCTTCATGACGGGGTTGAAGGCGCGCACCTGTTCCGCATCTGAGAACACCGACCAGGGCCGGTGCTCGAAGGGCAGGCGGTAGAGCGTGAGCGCAATGCCCACCCGCCGCACATAGGGGGAATCATATTGCCCGATGAGGATCATGCCTGCCTCCTTGTTCGCCGGATCGCATGGTAGCGAGCGGCCATGACGCAGGCAAACGATCTCCGCTGGAAGCGGCATCAGCGGAATTGAGGACAGGTCTGCGGTGCTGGTGACAAGCCGGGCGTGACGCTCTACTCTCCGCCGCAACGAATGCGGAGGGACACCATGTATTTTCTGATCATCATCGCCATCATCGCCGTTGCCGCCGTCATGCTCTACAACGGGCTCGTGCGCTCCCGCCAGATGGCGGAGGAGGCCTGGTCCGGCATCGACGTGCAGCTGAAGCGGCGCGCCGACCTCATTCCCAACCTCATCGAGACCGTGAAGGGCTATGCCGCGCACGAGAAGTCGACGCTGGACGAGGTGATCGCGCGGCGCAACCAGGCGCAGGCGGTCCCTGCCGGCGACGTCGCCGCCCGCGGCCAGGCGGAGGGCCTGCTGACCCAGGCGCTGGGCAAGGTGATCGCGCTTGCCGAAGCCTATCCCGACCTCAAGGCCAACGAGAACTTCGGCCAGCTGCAGACCTCGCTGGAAACCATCGAGGGCGAACTGCAGATGGCGCGGCGCTATTACAATGGCGCGACGCGGGACCTGAACACCAAGGTCGAGAGCTTCCCCTCCAACCTCATCGCCCGCCAGTTCGGCTTCCAGAAGCGCGACTATTTCGAGATCACCAACGAACAGGACCGCGCCGTGCCGCAGGTCAAGTTCTGAGCATGGCGATGATGCACCGGCTGCCGCGCGTCCTGCGCCTTGCGCTTGCGCTTCTCCTTCTCGCGCCTTTCGGCCTGCGGGCGGAGGAGGTGATCAACCGCTATCATTCCGAAATCCGCGTTTCCGCCTCCGGCGAGATGGAGGTGACGGAGACGATCGAGGTGAATGCCGAGGGCAACCGCATCCGCCACGGCATCTTCCGCGATTTTCCGCTGACCTTCCTCGACCGCGAAGGCCAGACCGCGCATGTGGATTTTACCCTCCTCGGCGTGAAGCGGGACGGTGAGGACGAGCCCTACAAGACCGAGGACATCGATAACGGCATTCGCATCTATGCCGGCAGCGCCGATTTCGACGTGCCGGAAGGCCGCCATGTCTACGAATTCCGCTACCGCACGGATCGGCAGATCCGCTATTTCGACGACCATGACGAGCTCTACTGGAACGTGACCGGCAATGGCTGGCTCTTCCCGATCGAGGCTGCGAGCGCCGACGTCGAAATGCCCGCGCCGGTGACGCGCGAGGGCGTGACCTTCTACACCGGCGAATACGGATCGCGGGACAAGGATGCCCGCATCGTCTCGATGTCCGGCAACCGCGTCTCCTTCGCAACGACCAGGCCGCTTTCGCAAGGAGAGGGGCTCTCCATCGTCATCAGCCAGCCGAAGGGGGCAATCGCTGCACCCGGTGGCGCGGAACAGGCGCGCTGGTTTCTCCGCGACAATCTCGGCGCCATCATCGCCGGCACGGGCTTCGTCGTCGTCTTCCTCTATTATTTCCTCAGCTGGTCGAAGGTGGGACGCGACCCGCCGGCCGGCGTCATGGTGCCGCGCTGGGATCCGCCGGGCGGGCTTTCGCCGGCGCTCATCAACTATGTCGACAACAAGGGCTTTTCCGGCCAGGGCTGGACGGCGCTCTCCGCCAGCGCGCTGCAGCTGGCCGTCAAGGGCTATATCACGCTCGAGGATCTCGACAGCTCCATCGTGCTGAAGCGCACCGCAAAGGCGCCGGAGGGGCCGCTGCCGAAGGGCGAGGACGTGCTGCTCGCCACCATAGACCAGAAGGGCGGAACCTTCCGCATCGACAAGGACAACGGCTTGGCGGTTCAGAGCATGGGCAACCGCTTCCGCTCGGCGATCGAGAAGGAGCATCGCGGCAAGTACTATCTCAACAACAGCGGCTATGTGTTCGGCGGCGTGGCGCTCAGCCTCGTCTTCCTCGCAGGCGCCTTCTTCTTCGCGCATCTGACGGAAGACGTGATCGCCCTCGGCTTCGGTCTCATCATGGTGGCGATCATGGGCGGCAGCGTGCTCGGCTCGCTCGGCCGCGTCTTTTCCCGCAGCGGTTCGCTGGTCTCGAAGGTGTTTTCCGTCATCGCGCTCGGCGTGGTCGGCTTCATCGCCTTTTCGGTGCTCTCGATCATCGTCATCTCCGCCGGGGAGACGAGCGCCGGCATCGGCGGCATGCCGCTCCTCGTGGCCGCCGGCGGCATCGTGCTCCTCAACGTGTTGTTCTTCTTCCTCATGGGCGCGCCGACGCCGCTTGGCCGCACGCTGATGGACGGCATCGAAGGCTTCCGCACCTATATGACACTCGCCGAGAAGGACCGCATGAACATGGCCGGCGCGCCGCAGATGTCTCCGGCCCATTACGAGACGCTGCTTCCCTATGCGGTGGCGCTCGGTGTCGAAAAACCCTGGAGCGACGCCTTCAACCGCTGGCTCCTCACCGCTGCGGCGGCGGGCGCTGCGGCCTCTGCCTATCATCCCGCCTGGTATGCCGGCTCGAGCTTCGACAGCGGCCGTTTGAGCCGCTTCCCCACCTCCATGGCCAACACCATCGCCTCCACCATCCCGGCTCCCAAATCCTCGTCCTCCTCCTCCGGCTTCTCCACCGGCGGCGGCTTCTCCGGCGGAGGCGGCGGCGGCGGCGGTGGCGGGGGGTGGTAAGGTTATCACCGCGCGGGATGCCGCCTAGGCACGCTCTTTCCGCCATTCCCTTGATGACTTTTTGGCCGCGGCTTGGTAAGTCCGCGGCACGTTCGTTGAACCCTCCAGGAAAAGTGCGTCGCGATGCCCGATCTTCTGCTTGAACTCCGCTCCGAGGAAATCCCGGCCCGACTGCAGCGCAAGGCTGCGGGCGATCTGAAGAAGCTGGTGACCGATCAGCTGGTGGAAGCGGGCCTTACCTATGAGGGCGCGCGCGAATACTGGACGCCGCGCCGGCTGACCCTCGATATCCGGGGGCTGACGGCCCGTTCGGCGGATGTGCGCGAAGAGAAGAAGGGCCCCCGCACCGACGCGCCGGAAAAGGCGATCGAAGGTTTTCTGAAGAGCGCCGGCCTCTCCTCCGTCTCTGAGGCGGAAGTGCAGAGCGATCCGAAAAAGGGCGATTTCTACGTGGCGGTGATCAATCGTCCCGGCCGCACGGCGGAAGAAATCGTCACCGATATCATGCCCGACATCATCAGGAACTTCCCTTGGCCGAAGCCCATGCGCTCGGGTGCCGCCTCGGCCAGGCCTGGCTCGCTGCGCTGGGTGCGCCCGTTGCAGTCCATCGTCTGCCTGTTCGGGCCGGAGCATGACGAGACCGTGGTCATCCCCTTCGAGGTGGACGGCATCACCGCCTCCAACGTCACCTATGGCCACCGCTTCCACGCGCCGGGCGCGATCACCGTCAAGCGCTTCGCCGATTACGTGGCAAGTCTCGAAAAGGCGAAGGTCATTCTCGATGCGGAGCGCCGCAAGCAGATCATCGCCCATGACGCCGCCAACCTTGCCTTCGCCAATGGCCTTGAACTGGTGGAGGACGAAGGCCTTCTGGAGGAGGTTTCCGGCCTCGTCGAATGGCCGCAGGTGCTGCTCGGCACGTTCGAGGACGACTATCTGGCAATCCCCTCCGAGATCATCCGCCTCACCATCAAGACCAACCAGAAGTGTTTCGTGACGCGCCCGCAGGGCGGCGACGGGCAAACCCTTTCCAACAACTTCATCCTCGTCTCGAACATCGAGGCGATCGATGGCGGCAAGGAAATCGTGCACGGCAATGGCAAGGTGGTGCGCGCCCGCCTTTCCGACGCCAAGCATTTCTGGACCCGCGACCAGGGCGACCTGCCGGATCTCGGCACGCTTACGGCCTCCGCCGAAAAGTTCAGCCTCAATCTCGGCAAGCCGCTCGACCAGCGCATGGCGAAGCTCGATGCGCTGAACGTCACCTTTCATGCCAAGCTCGGCACGCAGGGCGCGCGCGTCGAGCGCATCCGCGCGATTGCCGCCCGGCTCGCCCCCGTCGTTGGCGCCGATGCCGCGCTGGTGGACCGCGCCGTGGTGCTCGCCAAGGCGGATCTGCGCACCGAAGCGGTCGGCGAATTCCCCGAACTCCAGGGTGTCATGGGCCGGAAATACGCCACCCTCCAGGGCGAACATGCCGATGTCGCCGCCGCGATCGAGGATCACTGGAAGCCGCTCGGCCCCTCCGACCGCCTGCCGGACGGCAAGGTGGCGCTCACCGTCGCGCTCGCCGACAAGCTGGATACGCTGACCGGCTTCTGGGCGATCGACGAGAAGCCCACCGGCTCGAAGGACCCCTATGCGCTCCGCCGTGCAGCGCTCGGCGTGGTGCGGATGATTTTGGAGAAGGGCATCCGCCTGGAGCTTCGCACCGCGATTGCCGATTGCCTGCGCTCTCTCGGCGAAGGCAAGGCCACCTCGATGCCCGCCAATGTCGGCTCTCTGGAAGAGCTGGCCGCGAAAGACAAGTCCGCCGCATCCGATCTCACCGACGCGATCCACAATGTCGGCGACGAAACCGCGGGCCGCTCGTTCAACACCTCGGACGCGGCGGCTGCCGATCTCCTCTCCTTCTTCCACGACCGCCTGAAGGTCTATCTCCGCGACCAGGGCGCGCGGCATGACCTGATCGACGCCGTGCTGACGCCGGAGGCCGACGACCTGCTGATGATCGCCCGCCGCGTCGAGGCGCTGACGGCCTTCATTACCTCGGAAGACGGCAAGAACCTGCTCGCCGGCGCCAAGCGCGCCACCCAGCTTCTGGCGGCGGAGGAAAAGAAGGGCACCGTCGTCGCCGACGGCGTCTCCGAGGCGCTCCTGAAGCTCGATGCGGAAAAGGCGCTCCACGCCGCCATCGTCACGGCCTCCAGGGATGCCGCCGATGCGGTCGCAAAGGAAGACTTCCGCTCCGCCATGGCAGCCCTCTCGACGCTGCGCGGCCCCGTCGACCGCTTCTTCGAAGACGTGCTCGTCAACGACGAGGACGCCGCGATCCGCGCCAACCGCCTCGCACTCCTCTCCCTGATCCGCTCCGCCACCGGCACGGTCGCGGATTTCTCGAAGATCTCGGGTTGAGCAGAAGAACGGCGCTGGCGGGGGGGGGGACGATGACCCGAAAGATCCTCGTCAGCGCCTGTCTGCTCGGAATGCCCGTGCGCTATGACGGGCGGGGCAAGCCGCTTGCGCATTCGCTCCTCGACCGCTGGCGGGAAGAGGGCCGGGTCGTGGCCTTCTGTCCGGAAGTCTCGGCGGGCATGAGCGTGCCGCGGGCGCCGGCGGAGATCGAGAAGGGCATGACGGGCGAAGACGTGCTGGCCGGGCGGGCGCGGGTGGTGGAATTGACCGGCGGAGACGTGACCGAAGGTTTCCTTGCGGCGGCAGAGAATGCGCTGGCGATTGCCCGGAAGGAAGGCTGCCGACATGCGCTGCTGATCGACGGCAGCCCGTCCTGCGGGTCGATTGCGATCTATGACGGCAGCTTTGGCGGGGTGAAGCATGCGGCCCACGGCGTGACCGCGGCCCTGCTGCGGCGGAACGGTATTAGCGTCTACACGCCCGCGGACATCGAGGCGCTTGCAGCCGTGATCGGCTGATCAATTGGTGCGGAGCGAAAAGCCGGACATGTCGAGCGGCTTCGGTTCGGCTGCTGCGGCCGGGGCATCGCCCAAGCCGGCGACGACCGGAGCCTTGGCAGCCAGCGGCTTTGCATCATCAGGAAGGGCAGCCGTCTTGCTGGCGGAATCGATGCCATCGGGGGCTGCCTTGCCAGGGAAATAGGCGGCGATCATCTCGGGCGTCGCCTTGGAGACGAAGACGACGGGCGAACCGCCGAGCCAGGCTTCCGTGCGCACGATCTTCTCTTCGCCATCAATGGTCTTGAGCTCGATCTTCTGCTCGCCGGGCTTCAGCGTCACGACGTCGACGGCCTTCGTGCCGGTTTTTAGCGGCGCTGCCTGGCACGTGGGGCAGGTCACAGGCAGGACGCTCTCCGTCTCCGTACCCTTCGGCAAGCTCTTCACCACCTCGAAGGAGCCCGCGAAAGCGGGGCTTGCGAGAAGGGATACGAGAACGAAGGCATGGGCGCGCATGGCCGGCTCCTGAAGGCTGGCAGGATCACATCAGCAGAAGTGTATGCCTTATTCCTTTAGAAGCCCTTGGCGGAGATGGTAAAGGATTGGTGAAAGACCTCCGTCTCAGGCCTTTTCGCGCGCAATCGCCCGCCAGCCGATATCGCGCCGGCAGAAGCCGCCGTCCCATTTCACCTGATCGACAAGAGCATAGGCTAGCGCTTGCGCCTCGGACACCGTCCGGCCGCGGGCCGTCACGTTCAGCACGCGGCCGCCTGTTGCCGTGAGCCTGTCGCCGGATTTTGCCGTGCCGGCGTGGAAGATCTTCCCATCGAGACTTTCCTCCGGCAGGTGCGCGATGTCGGAACCCTTTTCATACGCGCCCGGATAACCCTTCGCGGCCATGACCACCGTCAGCGCCACCTCTTCGGACCATTCGGGCTTCACCTCATCGAGCGTGCCGGTGGCGCAGGCGTGGAGCAGCGGCAAGAGATCGCTCGAAAGCCGCATCATCAGCACCTGACATTCCGGATCGCCGAAGCGGACATTGTATTCGATGAGCTCCGGTCCCTTGGCCGTGATCATCAGCCCGGCGAAGAACACGCCCTGGAAGGGATGGCCCATCTCCGCCATGCCGCGCATGGTGGGCTCGATGATCTCCGTCATGGTGCGCTCGACGAGCTCCGGCGTCATGACCGGGGCGGGGGAATAGGCGCCCATGCCGCCGGTGTTCGGACCGGTATCGCCATCGCCCACGCGTTTGTGGTCCTGCGCAGTCGCGAGCGCCAGCGCCGTCTTGCCGTCGGAAAGGCAGAAGAAGCTCGCCTCTTCGCCGTCCAGAAAGGCCTCGACGACCACTTCCGCGCCGGCCGAGCCGAAGGCGCCCTCGAAACAGTCGTCGATGGCGGCAAGCGCTTCCTCGACGGTCATGGCGACGGTCACGCCCTTGCCGGCGGCGAGGCCATCGGCCTTGATCACGATCGGCGCGCCCTGTTCCCGCACATAGGCCTTGGCCTTCGGCGCATTGTTGAAGCGCTGGTAGGCGCCGGTGGGGATGCCGAAGCGGGCGCAGAGATCCTTGGTGAAACCCTTGGATCCCTCGAGCTGCGCGGCGGCAGCCGAGGGACCGAAACAGGCGATGCCGGCCTCGCGCAGGCTGTCCGCCAGCCCCGCGACCAGCGGGGCCTCCGGTCCGACGACGACGAATTCGACACCCATCAGCCGGCAGAAATCGATCACGGCCTTGTGGTCGTCCACGTCGAGCTTCACCAGTTCGGCATGCTCGGCAATGCCCGGATTGCCGGGCGCGGCATAAAGCTTGGAAAGCAGCGGCGACTGGGAGAGCTTCCAGGCCAGCGCATGCTCGCGTCCGCCCGATCCGATCAAAAGCACGTTCATGGATGATGCCCTTTCCTGCCAGCCTGCCGAAAACGGGGTTTATCGCGGCTGGCGGAAAGTGCAAGCCGCCGGTTGATCATTCTTTCATTCCGGACATAATGAAATTCGAAATAACTTGCGGACGGACATATTCGAAGACATACTGGAGTCGCTTTGTGAGAAGTGCTGAAGTCATTGCGCTTCTGAAGAAGCAGGGCTGGTACATCAAGAGCCAGAAGGGAAGCCATGTTCAACTGGTGCACCCAGAGCGTGCGGGTAAGGTGACTGTGCCGCACCCCAAACCTGATTTGACCATTGGGACGATGCGCGCGATATGGCAGCAGGCCGGCTTGCCATGGCCGCCGGGTTCAAGGGGTAGCCATGAACATTATCGGTCTCGTGCACATGGAAAAGAGGCTCTTTGGCATCGTGTTTCCCGATCTGCCCGGCTGCGTCTCCGTTGGCGACAGCTTTCAGGATGTTCTCGACATGGGCGCAGAGGCTCTTGCCCTGCATCTCGAAGGCATGATCGAGGACGGCGATGTGATACCTTCGTTCCGTGCTCTTGCTGATCTCGAAGTTGATCCAGGAACCCAGGGAGAAATCGCACAGGCTGATCTGGCGGTACAATACGCCGTAAAATTGACGAACGATTCCTTGACGGTCGACTACAGCCTCGACGAGAATCCTCTGAAGCATCTGAGGACAGCGGCTGAGTAGCCGACAGCCGATGTCGCTCCGGATCCGGCGCCGAGACTTGGGCCAATCGAGCATGCCATCCACCGAAATCGATACCCGATCCACCGCAGGGAGTTGCCACGCCACAATCCATGGCTATGGTCCGCGCTCCGTTTCATGAACCGGGAGAAGCCTTGATGTCCGCAGACCATGCCGTGATCGCCAACCTCATCGCCACAGAGATCAAGGCCCGGCCGGATCAGGTGGTGGCGGCGGTGGGGCTGATCGACGAGGGGGCGACGATCCCCTTCATCGCGCGCTACCGCAAGGAAGTGACCGGCGGGCTCGACGACACGCAGCTGCGCGATCTCTCGGAGCGGCTGATCTATCTGCGCGAACTCTTCGCCCGCCGCACCTCGATCATCGAGTCCATCAACGGCCAGGGCAAGATGACGGACGAGCTGCTCCGCAAGATCAATGCCGTCACGACCAAGGCTGAACTCGAGGATCTCTACCTCCCCTACAAGCCCAAGCGTCGCACCAAGGCGGAGATTGCCCGCGAGCGCGGGCTGGGTCCGCTCGCCGAAGCGCTGCTTGCAGACCGCCGCGCCGATCCGCAGGCGCTTGCGGGAGCCTATGTCACCGCAGACGTGCCGGACGTGAAGGCGGCGCTCGAAGGCGCGCGCGACATCGTGGCCGAAGGCATGACCGAGAATGCCGATCTCCTGAAGCGGCTGCGCGAGCACATGCAGGCCAATGCAGTCGTCAAGGCCCGTGTGGTCGATGGCAAGCAGGAGCCGGGTGCGAAGTTTGCCGATTATTTCGAGCACACCGAAAGCTGGGCCAAGGTTGCCGGCCACCGGGCGCTCGCCATGCTGCGCGGCTGGAACGAGGAAATGCTGACGCTGACGATCAGCGTCGACGACGAGGATCCATCGCCGGTCAAGCCTGCGGAGCGCATCATCCAGGCCGCCTATGGCATCAGGGGGCAGGGCCCGGCGGACAAATGGCTTGCCGACGTTGCGGGCTGGTGCTGGCGGGTGAAGCTTTCCATGTCGCTCTCGCTCGATCTCATGCGCATGATGCGCGAGCGGGCGGAGGAGGAGGCGATCCACGTCTTCGCGCGGAACCTGAAGGACCTGCTGCTCGCGGCCCCTGCCGGTTCGCGTCCCGCCATGGGGCTCGATCCCGGCATCCGCACCGGCGTCAAGGTGGCGGTGGTCGATGGCACCGGCAAGCTCCTGGACACGGCGACCGTCTATCCCTTCCAGCCGAGGAACGATCTCCGCGGCGCGCAGATTGAAATCGCTCGGCTGATCCGCAAGCACGGCGTCGAACTCATCGCCATCGGCAATGGCACGGCAAGCCGCGAGACGGAGAAGATGGTGGCCGATCTTCTCGCCGACCTGCCGGCGCCGAAGCCCACCAAGGTCATCGTCTCGGAGGCGGGCGCCTCGGTCTATTCCGCCTCGCAGCTGGCGGCAAACGAGTTTCCCGATCTCGACGTCTCGCTGCGCGGAGCCGTGTCCATCGCCCGGCGTCTGCAGGATCCGCTGGCCGAGCTGGTGAAGATCGATCCGAAGTCGATCGGCGTCGGCCAGTACCAGCACGATGTCGACCAGGCAAAGCTCTCCCGCTCGCTCGATGCGGTCGTGGAGGATGCGGTGAATGCCGTCGGGGTCGATCTCAATACGGCCTCGGCCCCGCTTCTTGCCCGCGTTTCCGGCCTTTCCGCCGCGCTTGCGGAATCGATCGTCCAGCACCGCAACCGGGAAGGGGCCTTCGCCACCCGCAGGGAATTGCTCAAGGTCGCGCGCCTCGGACCCCGCGCCTTCCAGCAGGCGGCGGGCTTCCTGCGCATTCCCGATGGCAAGGAGGCGCTCGATTCCTCGGCCGTCCATCCGGAAGCCTATGATGTCGCGAAGAAGATCGTTGCCGCCTGCGGCCGGGACATTCGCAGCCTGATGGGCGACAGCGCGGCGCTGAAGAGCCTCGATCCCAAGCGCTTCGTGGACGAGACCTTCGGCCTGCCGACGGTGAAGGACATCATCGCCGAACTCGAAAAGCCCGGCCGCGATCCGCGCCCGAGCTTCAAGACCGCGACCTTTGCCGAAGGCGTCAACGAGATCACCGACCTGAAGCCCGGCATGCTGCTCGAGGGCACGGTCACCAATGTCGCGGCCTTCGGCGCCTTCGTGGATATCGGCGTCCACCAGGACGGGCTCGTCCACGTCTCCCAGCTTGCCGACCGGTTCGTGAAGGACCCGCACGAGGTGGTGAAGGCCGGCGACGTGGTGAAGGTGCGGGTGGTGGAGGTGGACGTAAAGCGCAAGCGCATCGGCCTTTCCATGCGCCGCGACGAAAACGCCGCCCCCGTGAGCCGCGAGCAGAAGGGCGCACCCACGCCGCGCTTCGACGCCCGCCACGCACAAAAGGGGCCGGCGAAGCAGGAGAGTTCCATGGGCGGGCTGGGAGCCGCTCTGGCGGAGGCGATGAAGCGGAAGTAGGGTGGCTTCAGTAGCGAGTTACGGGTGATGCTGTGGAGGGTAATTATTGTGCATTACGTCTGATGCTGCGGGAGGTACCCCCCTCTGCCTTGCCAGGCATCTCCCCCACAAGGGGGGAGATCAGCGAGAGGCGCCGGCCCCGTTCCGATCTCCCCCCCTTGTGGGGGAGATGTCCGGCAGGACAGAGGGGGGTACCGCCGCAAAGGTCAGCGATGAGACAGATACCTCGTAGCATCACACCTCGGTGCTAGCGGCCCCCTCATCCGCCTGCCGGCACCTTCTCCCCGCTGGGGAGAAGAGAGATGCCG
>CAMFHT010000018.1 GCA_945952245.1 uncultured Rhizobium sp.
ACAAGGGCGGAACGCTCTCAGACCATCGCCGTTTTCCGATTGGACGGGAGCACCCCGCTGGGCGCGGGCAGGGACGCTGCACCCGAGGGTCTTGCTGGAACGGGAAACAGCCATGCCGCTCGACACGCTGAACCGCGCCACGGTCGCGCAGGACACTCTCTGGTTCATCCTCGCAGATCACGCCAATGCGCCGGATCTGGAGGAGGCACTGGACCTTCTCTCGCCTCACCTGCTGCAGACGGAAAGCAGCACCAGCGTGCTGGTGCTGCCGCGCCATGCGGCAGCGGGCATGCCGCAGAACCTTGGCATCGAAACCGTCAACGCCACGCATGGCTCAAGGATCGAACCCGCCAGCGTCCATGTTCTGCCGCCGGACAGGTTGTTCGTGCTGGATGGCGACGTGCTTCAGCTTCGGCCCCGCGATCTTGCGCACCAGATGTCCCCGTGCGGCCATCTCGTGCCCTCGCTGGCCCGGCGCTATGGGTCAGGCCTGCATGTTCTTGCGCTCGGTGACGTCCCGGAGGCGGACCAGCACGTTCTGAACGCGGCCCGGGCCTTTGGCGCGACGATCGTCACGCTCGAGGTTCTTCGACGAGAAAGGCAGCATGCCGAGGAGGTGTCCCCTGCCCCGCCAGCCCCGATGTCGGCCACGCTGCCCGGCCAGCTCGCCCATGATCTCCGCCAGCCACTGCAGACGGCGACCCTGCTGCAAGGCCTGCTCGCCCGGCAGGTTGAGGACCCGCGGCTGCGTGAACTCGTGGCGCGGCTCGGCGACACGCTGAAGAACATGACCGACATGATCGCGCATCCTGCGGGCGTGCCGGCATCCCTGCCCGTCTCTCCTCCCGAGCCTGCCGATGTCTCGGACGGGCCGATCCTCACCGTCGGCGGAACGCCTGCCACCGTCTACATCATCGATGACGACCAGTCGGTGCGCGAGGCACTCAGGGCGGTGCTGGAAGACGAGGGCTGCGAAGTCGAGGACTTCGAGCGTTGCGAGGATTTTCTCGAAAACGCAGCCGGCGAGACCGATGGCTGCCTTCTGGTCGACGCCTATCTGCCGGGCATGAGCGGCATGGAGCTTCTGAACCGGTTGCGCGAGAGCGGCTCCACGCTGCCCGCGATCATGATAACAGGGAGTTCCGACGTGCAGACCGCTGTCCGGGCCATGAAGGCGGGAGCCGCCGATTTCATCGAAAAGCCCGTGAGTGCCGCCGAGCTTCTGGCCGGCGTTCGCCAGGCACTCGCCCGCGAGCGGGACGTGAGCATCGACAGCGAGACGCGAGAGAGAGCGACACAGTGCCTGCAGGCGCTGACGAAGCGGCAGAAGCAGATCATGGCCATGGTGCTCGACGGGCACCCGAGCAAGATCATCGCCGCCGATCTCGGCATCAGCCAGCGCACGGTGGAAAACCACCGCGCGGCGATCATGAAGAAGACGGGTTCCCGCTCGCTTCCGGCGCTTGCGCGGCTCGCCATCGCACTGCAGCCTCATCTGGGCACACCCAGCCTGAATTGAGTATTTTCCGATCCTCCGCAGGATGGAAGCCAGCCCTACCTGAATTGACGAGTGCCGCGGACGACAACACGCGGCGCCGGAACACGGCAAGGGCCGCGTTCCCCTGAACTCGGAAAAGGAGCCTGTCATGGACGAAGATCGTATCAAGGGTGCAGCAAACCAGGCAGCCGGCAGCGTCAAGGAAGCCGCTGGCAAGGTCATGGGCGATGCCAAGCTGCAGGCTGACGGCAAGGCGCAGCAGGTCAAGGGCAAGGTTCAGAATGCCGTTGGCAGCGCCAAGGACGAACTGCGCGACTAACGGCGTCGGGAAAGCCGCTCCAGCTTTCCCTGACCCGACCCGCGAAAGAGGGCCGGAAGCCGGCGGGACCCGTTTCCCCCGCCGCTTCCGCCCGCCTCAGCCAGGAGATTTCGGGGCTCCAACAACGATCATCTCCCTTTAGATGCAAGGACATTAACCTATGAGCGTCGGTACCATTCTCGTCATCATCCTCATTCTGGTGCTTATCGGCGCCCTGCCGGTCTGGCCGCACAGCACGGCCTGGGGCTACTATCCGAGCTCCGGCCTCGGCCTTGTCCTCGTCATCATCATCGTGCTGATGCTCATCGGCCGCATATAGGCTGATATCGCTGGTCACATTCGCGCCGGTCCGCCAAAATGCGGACCGGCGTTGCCATTTCGGCAGGCTTGAAAACTCAGGGTTTAACTCGACAACCGCCAGCACCGCACTATCTGCTTCGTCGTGGGGCAGACCAAGCTCCTCGGCCAATCCGTCGTGGCTTTATTTTTCGGCGGCGACCGGTGAAAACGAAGCCGGCAGGAAGATCGACGACTAGGCAAATCCGAAGGAGCATAGGGCATGCAGACATCGTTGGGATCGGGACGCACTTTTGCGAAAAGACGCTGCCCGGCACGATCGATGCGGGCAGCCGCGGGGGTGAAGACAGCATGACATCCGACAGGAATGCCCGGCAGGACGCTCAGGATGCCGGTGACCGGCTGCTTGCGGAACACGCATCCGAAGATCCCTTTGCAGCGGCCTTCAAGGCGACACGCATGCCGATGCTGATCACCGACCCGCGCCAGGACGACAATCCGATCATCTATTCGAACCGTGCCTTTTCGGAGCTGACCGGCTATTCCCCGGAAGAGCTGGTCGGCCGCAATTGCCGCTTCCTGCAGGGCCCGGAGACGGACAAGGCCGCCATCGGCAGGATTCGGAAAGCGATCGAAGAGCAACGGCCAATCTCTGAAAACGTGCTGAATTACCGAAAGGACGGATCGACGTTCTGGAACGCGCTCTTCGTGAGCCCGGTCATGGATGCGTCCGGCGAGGTCATCTACTTCTTCGCCTCGCAGCTGGATTTCACCGAGATCCGCAACAAGGAGATGGACCTTGCCTCCGCCCGCCAGTCGGCGGAACAGAAGGTTCAGGAAAGCACGGCGGACCTCAGGGCGGCGCTGGAAGCCAAGACGCTTCTGGTGCATGAGGTCGATCACCGCGTGAAGAACAACCTGCTGACGATTGCTTCCATCATCCGCTTGCAGTCGCGGTTGACCAAAAACGAAATCGCACAGCGCACGCTTCGCTCCGTGCTCGACCGGGTCGAAGCGCTGGGCATGGTGCACCGCAAGCTCTTCACCATGGACGACGTGGCCCGCTTCGACATCGCGGAATTCGCGCGCGAACTGGTGACCGACGTGGTAGGCGGCCTGAAACGCGACGACATCACCATGTCGCTCGACGTCTCGACCGTGCTCGTCCCGGCCATCAAGGCTTCGCCTCTGGCGCTGATCGTCAACGAACTGGTGGGCGATGCGGTGCGGCGCGGGCTGAAGGATGGCGGCGGCGAGATCCATGTGGAGGTCAAGCGGCTCAACGGCCACTTCCTCATTGCCGTCAGCGATACGGTCCATCCCGTTCCGGTCGATCCCGAAGAACAGGAGATGGGCCAGCTCATGCTGGAAACCTGTGCCCGACAGCTGGGTGCGAAGATCGAAAGACAAGAACAGACCGGCAGGACCACCGTCAGGGTGACGCTGCCGGTGGAGAACATTGCGGAGGCCGGCAAGCATTGAATATCCTGATCGTGGAAGACGAAGCCCTTCTGGCGCTTGAACTGCAGAGCGAACTCGAGGAGGCAGGGCATCAAGTCGTGGGCCAGGCCATGTCGAGCGGCGATGCCATGGAGCTGGCCGAACGAACGCAACCGGAATTCGCCTTCGTCGACATACAACTCCTGGATGGTCCGACCGGTGTCGATGTCGGGCGCAAGCTGGCCGAGCACGGCATTCCCTTCGTGTTCATGACCGGCAACCTGAAACGCATTCCTGAAGACTTCGCCGGCGCGATCGGTGCTATCGAAAAACCCTATTCCCAGAACGGCCTGCAGAACGCGCTGAAGTATATCGAGATCATCGTGAAGGGCGGTGCTACGAAGGAGGAAAGCGACGATCCGATTCCGCCTCCTAGCCTCGTACTGCCGTCGATCAGACTCGGCGCATAACATCAAGTGCAATTGGCAATTGCCAGAAGTTAACAATCATAAGGAGCCGCATTTATGTCTAATTCTCGTTAAAAGCGAAGGACTTGGCGGTCCGAAAAAAGTTCGTTTAAGCCTGAAGTTATCGATAAACTAAGTTATCGATTAATACATCCGACATATAACCCCGCCATCGAATTCCGATGATGGAAGCCAATATGTCCCTTTCTACAGCGCTGCCACAAACCTCCGGTTCCACAGACTCCGGACGCATGCGGCCTTCCCGGCTCATCCTTTCGATCGTGGGCTTCATTCTCCTGCTGATGGCAGTTGTAAGCTATGCAATCCATGCTTTCACCGCTTCGGAAATGGAAACCGCGCTTGCTGGCATCCATGCCAACGCCGTCGCCGATACGAAGCAAAGCGCCGAAAAAGCGGACCACGCGCTCAAGCAGATTTACCAGAACATCCGCACGCTTTCTCTACTTCCGGATGTGCGAAGCATGGAACGGCACGCGGAAAACCTCGGTCCCGGCCCGCGCGAGACGATCCAGCAGATTTACAACAATCTCTGGAGCAATGTGAGCGTTTCCGAAATCTACTTCGTGCCGGAGAGCTTCGATCCCTCCCGGACCGACCCGGTGACCGGCAAGACCGAGGAACCGGCGCTGATGTATGACGAAATGATCACCGGAGACAGCGCCAAGGAACGCCCCGAAAAGGTCGAGACGGAGCTCGACAAAGTGACCGAACAGCCGGAGCCCGAGGATCAGGAATATGCGCTGCTGACCAAGCAGATCGCCTATTTCCGGGAGAAGGTGCCTCAGGCGAAGATGATCAAGGGCCTCGACGTGCCGGTCATCTCCGGCCCGCTCGTCATCACCTGCGACAACACGGACTTCAACACCACGCTCAAGGATCAGGACCGCGAGGGTCTCGTCATATCCGTCCCCTACTACAAGCCGGACGGAAGCTTCGGCGGGGTCGTTGCCGCGATCGTGCGCCTGCGCGTGCTGCAGCAGTACCTTCCGGAATCGGACAGCGCACTGGTACACACCGGCTATCAGCTGACGGTTTCCGCCGCCAATCCCGGACAGGCCGCGGCCTCCGGTGAACACGTTGCTGCCGGCAAGGCGGATCCGAACCTCTTCTATTCCGACGTCGTCGAGCTTTCCCTGCCTGATCCAAACGGCAAGTGGGCCTTCTGGCGCGGCCTGCCTCAGGCGGCGATCGACAGCGATCCCGCGGTCGCGAAAGTGACTGATCAGGCCATCTTCGGCTATACCAGTGTCTTCGTCGGTGGCCTCGGTCTCATCGCCCTCGTGCTCGCCTTCAGCCAGCGCATCCTGCAGCCGGCGCAGCGCATCACCGCAGCGCTTCTCAAGATCGCCGGCGGCAAGCTCGACGAAGACGTGCCCTATCTTCAACGCCGCGACATGCTTGGTGAAATCAGCCGCGCCGTCTTGACCTTCCGCGACAAGGTGGTGGAACTGCGCGAAGCCGATGCGGCGCGCGCCGCAGGCGATGCCGACAGGCTGCGCTCGCAGAAGGAGCGCGAGGACGATGCCCGCAGGCGCGCCGGTGAAATCCTGTTCGTGGTGGATCATCTCGGTGCCGGCCTCGAAAGGCTCGCCAGCTACGACCTGAGCGCCACCCTCGACCAGCCGTTCTCCGAGGACTTCGAGAAGGTGCGTCGCGATTTCAACCGGTCGGTCGATGCCATCCAGCAGGCGCTGGAGGAGGTGCTGGTGACAACCCATGACGTCCTTTCGACGAGCACGCAGATGTCCTCGATCGCCGATGACCTCGCGCACCGCTCCGAACGCCAGGCCGCAGCCGTGGAGCAGAGCTCGGCAGCCCTCGAACAGATCAACGTGACCGTCGGACAGTCCCGAGGCGATGCGTTGAAGACCCGCAAGCTCGCCGGCGAAGCGCGCCAGTGCTCGGACCAGTCCGGGGCGATCGTGGAAAACGCCATGGCGGCCATGGAGCGCATCCAGCGTTCGTCTAGCGAGATCGGCAAGATCATCGAGGTGATCGAACAGATCTCCTTCCAGACGAACCTCCTGGCGCTCAATGCCGGTGTCGAGGCAGCCCGCGCCGGGGAAGCGGGCAAGGGCTTTGCGGTTGTTGCCCACGAGGTGCGCGAACTCGCCCGCCGCTGCTCGGATGCCGCACACCAGATTTCCGACCTGATCGGCAAGTCCGCCGCGGAAGTGAATGCCGGTGTCGGCATGGTGAAGGCAACCGGCGAAGCACTGCAGACGATCGGCGGATACGTTGAGGCGATCGACACCAGCATCGCCGCCATCACGACCGGTATCGAGGAGCAGGCCTCGGGTCTTGCGGAAATCACCTCCGGCCTCCACGAAATCGACGAAGGCACCCAGCGCAATGCCTCGCTCAGCCAGAGCACGGCGCATTTGAGCGGCGAGCTTTCGCAAAAGGCCAACGAGCTTGCCCACATGATCCAGCGCTTCAAGCTGAACAACCGCAATTCGGGCCAGTACCGCGCCCAGAATGATCAGTCGGGATACCGCGAACGGCAGCTGCGCCGCGCCTGACCTCGGTGATGGCAGAAGGAGCCGGTCCTGCGCCGGCTCCCTGCTGCGATCGTTTACCCGGGATGGAAAACCGTTCCCCATCCGGGCCATGAAAATAGAATATTAAATCTATAGACTATTCACGTTTTAGGGCATGGTCTTCTCAACAGGATTGAGAGCGGAGCCAGACCATGGCACTGAGCATTGACCACATCGGGGGCCGCGAGACCTCCCTTCCCCGCAAGCCGGAGCTTTTGGCGCGGCTGCCGCTGGCGCTCGCCGGCATCGCCTATGTCTTCCTCATGGGCGTGGTGTTCTTCGCCTGAACGGCTAACTTCCTCTGCATGATCGATCTCCCGCATAGGCCCATGCCGCGCTTGCTTCTAATGTCGCAGCACCCTTCGTGCTATGAAGCGTGACCACCTGGCAGAACAGGAGACCATCATGGACATCAGACGCGCCGGCAGCCAGCCCTCCGGCAAAGGCCCTTCCGACTGGTTCACGGGCACGGTCCGCATCGATCCGCTTTTCCCCGCCCGCCAACCGGCACGCGCCGCCGGCAACACGGTGACCTTCGAACCCGGCGCCCGCACCGCCTGGCATACGCATCCGCTCGGACAGGTGCTGATCGTCGTGTCCGGCCTTGGCCGGGTGCAGCGCGAGGGCGGTCCGGTGGAAGAAATCCGGCCCGGCGACGTGGTCTGGTTCGAGCCCGGCGAAAAACACTGGCACGGTGCAAGCCCTTCGACGGCCATGACCCATATTGCCATCCAGGAATCGCTCGATGGCAAGGCGGTCGACTGGCTGGAGCAGGTTACCGACGCGGATTACGGAGCGGTTTGAGCCCCAGGGGCTCACCCCAGTCTTCCTCATCACCATAGGCTTCAAAAACTTTGTAGCACCGATCAAGCCAATGATCTTGCCAAGCGGGGGGCCTTTGCCGTCAATAGGCCGCCCGCGCGCCAAAGGTTGTGCCGGGCCACCTGAAAAAGGGTAAACGGAGAAAACCGTGCTGAACAAACGCGAATTCTACATCAACGGCGCCTGGGTCGCCCCCGCCGAGCCGCGCGACTGGCATGTGATCAACCCGACGACGGAAGAGCCCTGCGCCGTCATCTCGCTCGGCAGCGAAAAGGACACGAACGCCGCCGTGGCCGCGGCGAAGGCCGCCTTCCCCGCTTGGGCCGCAACCCCGCCGGCCGAGCGCGCCGCCATCGTGCGCCGAATCCTCGAGCAATACGATGCCCGCGTGCAGGAATTCGCGGAAGCCATTTCCATGGAGATGGGCGCGCCGATCGATTTCTCGCTGTCCGACCAGGCGACCTGCCTGCCGTGGCACGCCAACAACTTCCTGCGAGCCTTCGAGCATATCGAATGGGTGAAGCCGCTTGGTGATCACGCACCGGGTGCCGCCGTGGCACAGGAACCGATCGGCGTCGTCGGCCTCATCACGCCGTGGAACTGGCCTGTCAACCAGCTGGCGCTCAAAGCCATCCCGGCGCTGCTCGCCGGCTGCACCTGCGTGCTGAAGCCTTCGGAAGAATCGCCGCTCAACGCCATGCTTTTCGCCGAATTCTGCCATGATGCGGGCGTGCCGCCGGGCGTGTTCAACCTCGTGAACGGCGACGGCGCTGGCGTCGGTACCCAGCTTTCCACCCATCCGGACGTGGAGATGATCTCGTTCACCGGCTCCACCCGCGCCGGCCGCGCGATCTCCAAGGCCGCAGCCGAAACGCTGAAGCGCGTGACGCTGGAGCTCGGCGGCAAGGGCGCGAACCTGCTCTTCGCCGATGCCGACGACAAGGCCGTGGAACGCAGTGTTCGCCGGATGATGGAAAACTCCGGCCAGTCCTGCAATGCGCCCTCGCGCATGCTGGTGGAGCGCAGCGTCTATGATGCGACCGTGGAAAAGGCTGCGGCGATTGCCAGCAGCATCAAGGTCGGCCCGGCGCACGAGCATGGCAATCACATCGGCCCGGTCGTCAACAAGCGGCAGTGGGACCAGATCCAGGGCTACATCCAGAAGGGTATCGACGAAGGCGCCCGCCTCGTCGCCGGTGGCCCCGGCCTGCCGGAGGGCTTCAACCGCGGCTTCTACGTGAAGCCGACGATCTTCGCCGACGTGAAGCCGGGCATGGCGATCGAGCGCGAGGAGATCTTCGGGCCGGTCATGGCGATCATTCCGTTCGAGACGGAAGAAGAGGCCGTGGCGATCGCTAACGACACGCCTTACGGCCTCACCAACTACGTGCAGACCGGCGACCAGAAGCGGGCCAACCGCCTTGGCCACCAGCTGAAATCCGGCATGGTGGAAATGAACGGCAAGCCGCGCGGCGCAGGCTCCTTCTTCGGCGGCGTCAAGCAGTCCGGCCGGGCCCGCGAAGGCGGCGTCTGGGGTATTGAGGAGTTTCTCGAGTCCAAGATGATCTCCGGCTACGATTTCTCTCTGGATTGAGTGCCTGATACGTGAAAACGAAGGCCCGCGGCAGAACCGCGGGCCTTCTGCATTTCAGGCTGCCGGAAAATGGCTGCGGAGCCAGGTTTTGGCGATATCGAGATCCTGGCGCACGAGGCCGTGGCCGGTGAGCTGGGTCTCGTGGGTCACGGCTGCCCCTGCCTGCCTGAGGTTTTCGGCGAGAAGACCGACATTGGCGGCAGGAACGATCGGATCGACCGCGCCGGAGAGGATGAGCACCGGCGTTCCCGGCAGCTCGACCTCGGGCTTCTTGCGAAGCGGCAGCATGGCCCGCATCAGCACGGCACCGGCCAGCGCCTGCGGATGGCGATAGAGAAGCGCCGCCGCGATGTTGGCGCCATTCGAAAAACCGACGGCAACCGGGGCTTCAAGTCCGTATGTCTCGCGCGCCTCCTTGATGAAGGCTGCGAGCTCGTCCGCACGTCGCACGACGTCTTCCTCGTCGAAGACGCCTTCCGCAAGGCGACGGAAGAAGCGGGGCATGCCGTTTTCCAGCACGTTTCCGCGCGGGGAGAGGAGCGCCGCGCCAGGCGCGAGTTCGGCGCCCAGCCCCAGGAGATCGTTCTCGTCGCCGCCCGTGCCGTGCAGCAGAAGCAGTGGCACGAGGCCGGGCTTGGACGCCGGTTGAAAACGGTGAATATGCGAAAGCGTGTTCTGCATGGTTCGATCCTCGGTTCGAGGGAAATGATGACCAAGTTCCCCTCCCCCTTGTGGGGAGGGAGACCCTTCTGAGGCTGCGCTACTCCGCGGCCTGATTGCCCGTGACGAGCGGCGGCAGAACGTTTTCGATCTTCGACCGGTACTGTTCGAGGCCCTTTGGCAGCTTCAGCGCTTCGCCGAGGGTTTCCTGAGGTTCATCCACGGCGAAGCCGGGTTCGTCGGTCGCGATCTCGAACAGCACGCCGCCCGGAGAGCGGAAGTAGACCGAGCGGAAATAATCCCGGTCCTTCTGTTCGGTGGTGCGGATGCGGTGCTTCTCCTGCAGCTTGCGGACGAGATCCGCCTGTTCGGCATCATCCTTGGCGCGGAAGGCGACATGGTGCACCGAGCCCGCACCCTGCCGGGCCGGCAGGAACCCGCCGGCGGCGTGGATGTCGACGATGCCGCCGAATTTCGCGCCTCGAACCGCATAGCGGGTCGTGGTGTTTTCCGTTCCTTGCTTCTCAAAGCCGAAGACATCGGTCAGGATCGCAGCGGTGGCCTCACCGTCTTCGAGTAGCAGGTTGACGCCATGGAAGCCACGGAGCGCCACGTCGGCGGGAATGTCCGCCGTCGCATAGGCTTCCTCGCTCTCGATGCCGTCGATGCCGACGAGCGCGAGGCGCATGCCGTCCGGATCACGGAAAGGCAGCACGGTTTCGCCGAAGCGCTGTTCCAGCGCCTCATGCGTCACGCCTTTTTCGATGAAGCGGTGCGTCCAGAAGCCGAGCGCCTGCCGCGGAACGCGATACATGGTCTCCTGCGTCTCGCCGATGCCGACGCGGCCCTGGCCGACGCCTTCGAAGGGGAAGAACGTCATGATCGTGCCGGGCTGGCCGGCCTCGTCGCCGAAATAGAAGTGGTAGGTGCCGGGATCGTCGAAGTTGACGGTGCGCTTCACGAAGCGCTGGCCGAGAACCTTGGTGTAGAAGTCGTAATTGCGCTGGGCATGGCCGGCGATCGCGGTGACGTGGTGGATAGGGTTGCTCATGGCCTTATCCCTTTCGTTTGGGAAACATTTTCTGGAACGACATGTAGGCCTGCCCCTGCCGCTTTGCACGTCGATTTCCTTGCATTGATGCAAACTCGACTTTGCGCTATGCAGCCATTTAATGCCGAGGCGAAAGGAATTGACATGCGGGATCTGGCTTGGGACGACCTGCGGCTGGTACGGGAAGTGGCGCGCGCAAGCGGCATGACCGGGGCCGCGGCGGCGCTCGGCGTCGATCACTCCACGGTCTTCCGGCGGCTCGGTGCGATCGAGACAGCGCTGGAAACCAAGCTCTTCGAGCGCCGCCGCACGGGCTACGTGCTGACCCCCGCCGGCGAGGACATGGTGCGGATCGCCGAGCGCTTCGAGCAGGACATCACCGATTTCTCGCGGCGGCTGGAGGGCGGCGCGATCACCGCCCGCGGCGAGATCCGGATCGCGACGGCGGACAGCCTGCTCGCCTTCCTGCTCACCCCGCTCCTGGCCCGCTTCCGCAAAAGCTGCCCGGAGATCACGCTGGACGTTGTGATCGGAAACACCGCCCTGAACCTCTCGCGCCGGGATGCGGATGTCGCCATCCGCGCCACCGACCAGCCGCCCGACAACCTCGTCGGACGCCGCATCGGCACCATCGCCTGGGCCCTCTACGGGCGGGAGGAGATGGCGGAACAGTATCGAACCGATCACGACGCTTGCAACTGGGTCCTGCTGGGCGACGAAATGGCCGGGCTGAAGGTGGTGCGGTGGGTCCATGCGGAAGTATCGGCGGAGCGGCTTGTCTACAAGGCGAACTCGGTGCTCGGGCTTGCCTCCGCCGTGGAAGCCGGCATCGGGATCGGCCACCTGCCCTGCTTCATCGGCGACAGAAGCCGTGGCCTCGTGCGGCTTGCGGAACCGGAGCCGGCCTTTTCTGCCGGGCTCTGGTTGCTGACCCACCCGGATCTGCGCCGCTCGCCGCGCATCCGCGTCTTCCTCGATTTCATGGCAGCGGAGCTGCAGCGGCTGAGACCGCTTCTCGAAGGCGCACCGCCGGCAAGCCTGGAAGGGCTCTCCAGAAACGGCGAAGGGCAGGACGAAGCCGCCCTGCCCTCCTGAAGCGTCAACCTAGCTGGTCGTTCAGCCCGCGACCTTGAGGCTGTCGAGATCCAGCATGTGCCCGGCGCGGATCGTCTTGGTGCGCAGGTAATTGGCGTTCTCGGCCGTCACCCGACCCGTCACCGGGGCGCGGCTTTCCACCGCAATTCCGCCCGCCTTCAGCGCCGCGATCTTCGTCGGGTTGTTGGTGTAGACGGCGACATTGCGGATGCCGAGCAGGCTCAGCATGGCCACGGCTGCCTCATAGCGGCGGTGGTCCTCATAGAGCCCGAGTTCCGCATCCGCATCGATGGTGTCGAGGCCCTGATGCTGGAAGCCATAGGCGCGCATCTTGGCGCCGATGCCCGTGCCGCGGCCTTCCTGGTCGAGGTAAAGAAGCACGCCGCCGCCCGCCCGCTTCAGGAGCTTCAGGCCGTTGCGCAGCTGGTCGCCGCAATCGCATTTCAGCGAGCCGCAGAGATCGCCCGTGATGCAGGAGGAGTGGATGCGGATCGGTACCGGGCGCTCGACATCCGGTTTGCCGACCACGAGCGCGATCTGGTCCTTCTGGGCAAGACCGCCGCGGAAGACGACGAAATCCACCATGCCCATGCCCTTCAGCGGCACCGGGGTGCGCGCGACGATCTCGAACTTCTGCCGGGCCCCGGCGCTCATGGCGATCTCGTCGGGCGTGATGCGCGTGCAGGAGGCGAAGCGACCGGTCTGGCCCGTCACATCGGCGTGCACCATGGCCGGCAGCAGCAGGGCAAGGCGGGCAAGCTCCGTGGAAAGGCTCGCCAGCGGATCGGCCGGACGCCACAGCTCGGGCTTTTCCGCCCCGAGCGCATAGGCCATTTCGGACGCGCGGAAGAAGGAGGTGCCCGAGAGCGGCACGCTCACGTCCACGCTGCCTTCGATACCGAGGCGCGTGGCGCGCGGGGCCGTCAGCAGGAGATGATGGCGATTTTCAACCGCAGCGGCGAACTGGTCGTAGAGCCGCGGCGCGACCGCGTCCAGTGCCAGCACTGCCGTTTGGCGGCTGCCGTCATCGATGAGGACGGGGCGGCCATAACGGAGTTCCGCCACCACCCTTTCCACCGAGACGGCGGGGGTCTGCCATTCGAAGTCAAACTCGACGGTCGATAACATGATCACTCCTAGCGACATTCTATGATTTTTATCAGGAGATAGGGCGGAACCTTTCGCAGTTCAGCAAGCGCGTACGTAAAATCCGCGTGATATCGCGGACAGATTGCCGCAGCCCGCTCCGCTTGCCGTAAAGACGCGTTCAGCCCTTCAGCAGCCGTTCGTCGGCGCACACATGCGGCAGGATTGCTGCGGCCCGATCGGGTCTCAGCAGGCAATCGAACAGGATGTCGCTGCCGAGCGAATAGACCGAAGTGGCGGGGCGGCAGGCCGATGAGAGCCGCTCCACCGGCGGCAGCGCGATGCCGCTCGGGCCCGCGCCGATGATCAGCGGCGCAATCGAGACGTGGAGGCGGTCGACGAGACCCGCCTGCATGAAGCGCGCGATCGTACGGGCACCCCCCTCGACCAGCACGCGGTGCAGGCCGCGACTTGACAAGGCATCGAGGATCGCCAGCGGGTCGAGGCCGCGCTCGCCCTGCGGCAGGCGGATGATCTCCGCATGACGGTGGTGGGTACGCGGTGCATCCGCCCCCTGCACGACGATCACGGACGCGCCGCCATCGTTCAGAAGTGTCTCCGCGCCCGTCAGCTCGGCGCGGCAGTCGATAACGACCCGGACCGGACTGGGCCCCGGCACTTCCCGCACCGAAAGCCGGGGATTGTCAGCCTTTACGGTTCCGACCCCGACGATGACGGCGTCGACCAGCGCGCGGCAGCGGTGCAGGTGCGCAAGGCCGTCCGGCCCGGAGATATCCCGGGCATCACCGGAGGCCGTCGCCACCCGCCCGTCCAGCGACTGGCCGACCTGGGCGAGGACGAAGCGCCCTCGAGCGGAGGCAGCCGGTCCGTAGAGCGCATCCTCCGGGCTGTCGGATAAGCCGCCGGAGGTCCTCCCGACCTTCGTTTCCAGAAGCCTGCTCCAGGCTTCCATGGTCATCTCGATCTTCTGCATGGCATCACCCCCTGCTTCACCCCCGTGAGCGAAGCGATCCATTGGCTTAACTAGGCGCGCCGGCCGCTTCGTCCATATCGCCGCGTCGCATCGTCGCGGCCTTGACTCATCGAGCCGCAATGGGCAGTCCTGCGGGGGATCTGGGAGGATGACATGACGCTTGGAATTGGGTTGATCGGCTCGGGCTACATGGGGAAATGCCATGCCATGGCATGGAACGGCGTTGCGACGGTGTTTGCCGACGTGGAGCGCCCTCGCCTGGTTGCGCTTGCGGATGCAACGACGGAGCTTGCGGCGAAACATGGCAGGGCCTTCGGCTTCGCGCGCTCCACCGGCAACTGGCGCGACCTTGTTGCAGATCCTCAGATCGACGTGATTTCGATAGCCGCGCCGAACCAGTTCCATGCCGAAATTTCCGTCGCCGCATTGGAAGCCGGCAAGCACGTGTGGTGCGAAAAGCCGATGGCAACTGCGCTCGAGGACGCCCGGCGCATGCGGGATGCGGCCCGTTCGAGCGGGCGGATAGCCGTTCTCGGCTACAACTACATCCAGAACCCTATGATCCGGCTGGCGAAATCGCTGATCGAGCAGGGCGAGATCGGCGTGGTCAACCATATCCGCCTGGAGATGGACGAGGACTACATGGCCGCTGCGGCCGAGCCCTTCTACTGGAAGAGCGAGAAGACCTCCGGCTACGGTGCGCTGGACGATTTCGCCGTCCACCCGCTTTCGCTGCTGACGGTCCTGCACGGACGGATCAGCGAGGTGTCAGCCGACATGGCGAAGCCCTATGCCACGCGGCCCGACCGCAGCGGCGGCACCCGTGCGGTGGAAAACCACGACATCGCCCAGGCTCTCTTCCGGACCGGAACCGGCGCTTCCGGCGTGCTGATGGTCAACCGCACCGCCTGGGGCCGGAAGGGCCGGATCGCGATCCAGATCTATGGCTCGGAAGGGTCCATCCTCTACGACCAGGAGCGGATGAACGAGCTGGAGATCTATTCGGCCCGCGACCCCGCCGGCCGGCAGGGCTATCGCCGCATCCTGTCGGCGCCTGATCATCCGCCTTACCGCGACTTCATTCCCGCCCCCGGTCACGGCCTCGGCTTCAACGAACTCAAGGTGATCGAATGCCGCGAGCTGCTCAGCCGGATCGCCGGCGAGGAAGCCCATGTGATCGACTTCGACACCGGCTTCGAGATCGAGGAAGTAGTGCATGCAATGGCAGCATCCGCAGCCGAACGGGTCTGGAAACGGATCGGTTAAGGTTGTGATGCGTTTACCTGAGATAGCATGGACATCAGCCGAGGCTGCCATATGTCCTTGGAAAAGAGGACAGACATGGCAACAGGACTGATCGCGCTTCTCGACGATATCGCCGCGCTGACCAAGCTCACCGCCGCCTCGCTGGACGACGTGGCGGCGCAGACGGTGCAGACCAGCATCAAGGCCGCGGGCGTCGTCATCGACGATACCGCCGTGACGCCGCGCTATGTCGTCGGGCTTTCGCCTGCCCGCGAACTGCCGATCATCGCCAAGATCGCGATTGGCTCGCTGAAGAACAAGCTTCTCTTCCTGCTGCCCGCCTGCCTGATCCTCAGCCGTTTTGCGCCCTGGGCGATCACGCCATTGCTGATGATCGGCGGGCTCTATCTCTGCTATGAGGGCGCGGAAAAGCTGATCGAGGCGGTCTTCCCGCACGGCGGAGAGCATGACGATGCCGAGGCAAAGACGCCTGCCGATCCCAAGGAGATCGAGCGGAAGACCGTCAACGGTGCAATCCGCACCGATTTCATCCTCTCCGCCGAGATCATGACGCTGGCGCTCTCCGGCATCACGCTTCCCTCGATCTTCCTGCAGGCACTGGTGCTCGCCGCCGTCGGCATCGTCATCACCGTCGGCGTCTATGGCGCGGTTGCCGTGCTCGTGAAAGCGGACGACATCGGCCTCGCGCTTGCACGGAATCATGCCGGCTTTCTGCACCGCTTCGGCTGCGCATTGGTGCGTGGCGTACCGGTCTTTCTCGATTTCCTGGCAGCACTCGGCACCGCCGCCATGCTCTGGGTCGGCGGCAGCATCATCCTGCACGGGCTGGACAAGCTCGGTTTCCGCGAGCCGGAACATGCGGTCGAGCATGCGGGCGAAGCCACGGCTTCGGCCCTCGTCGTCCTGCCCGCGGCAGTGAACTGGCTGACCATGGCCGTATTGCAGGGGCTTGCCGGCATCGTCATCGGCGCCCTCGTCGTCCTTTGCGTCAAGCTCGCCTCGGCGGTGGCCGTACCGTTTCTCGGTCGCCGCTGACGGAAGGTCGCGGGCAAGGAACCCTCCCGGCCCGAAATTGTTCTCGCGGGTAACGAACCGACGAGAGGCCCTTCATGGCAGAGATGAGAACCCATGCCCGCCAGACCTTTTCCTCGGCTGCCAAAGAGAAATGGTGGCAGCGCACCACGGTCTACCAGGTCTACCCCCGAAGCTTCGCGGACAGCAATGGCGACGGGATCGGCGACATTCCCGGCATTACGTCGAAGCTCGAATACCTGAAGGCGCTCGGCATCGAGGTCCTTTGGCTCTCGCCGATCTACGCCTCGCCCATGGACGACAACGGCTACGACATTTCCGATTACCAAGCGATCGCACCGGAATTCGGCACGCTCGAGGATTTCGACCGGCTGGTGGCGGAGGCGCGCGACAAGGGCATCGGCGTCGTGCTCGATCTCGTGGTCAACCACACCTCCGACGAACATCCCTGGTTCACCGAGGCGCGGAAATCCAGGGACAATCCGTACCGGGACTATTACGTCTGGCGCAAGCCGGCTGCCGATGGCGGCACGCCGAACGCGCTCACCTCCTCCTTCGGCGGGCCCGCATGGACGCTCGATCCCGCGACCGGCGAATACTATCTGCATCTCTTTTCGCGAAGGCAGCCGGACCTGAACTGGGAAAATCCCAAGGTGCGCGACGAAATCTACGCCATGATGAACTGGTGGATCGAGCGCGGCATCATGGGCTTCCGCATGGATGTCATCGACTATATCGGCAAGCAGGTGGATCAGAGCATCGTCACCGACGGGCCGCACCTGCACGACTATCTCAAGGAGATGAACCGCCGTACCTTCGGCGGACAGGATCTGCTGACCGTCGGCGAAACCTGGAGCGCGACGCCCGGTTCCGCCCTTCTCTATTCGGGCACGGAGCGCGAAGAACTGTCCATGATCTTCCAGTTCGAGCACGTGACCCAGCAATGGGATCCGAAATTCGGCAAATGGCGCGCCCGGCCCTTCGATCTCGTCAAGCTGAAGGCCGTGCTCAACAAGTGGCAGTATGCGCTGTCCGACGATGGCTGGAACGCCCTCTTCTGGGGCAATCACGACCTGCCGCGCGCCGTTTCGAAATATGGCGACCAGCGGGGCTTTCCGCTGGAATCGGCGAAGATGCTGGCAACCGTGCTGCACCTGCAGAGGGGAACGCCCTTCATCTACCAGGGCGAAGAGATCGGCATGACGAATGCGACCTTCACCAGCATCGACCAGTACAAGGACATCGAAACGCTCAACATGCACCGGCTGCATGTGGAGGCAGGCCTTTCGCCCGACGACTTCATCCGTGGCGCCAATGAAAACGGCCGCGACAATGCCCGCACGCCGATGCAGTGGAATGCGGGTTCCAATGCGGGCTTCACCACGGGCATTCCGTGGATCGAGGTCAATGCCAATCACGTGACGATCAATGCGGAAGCGGCGATATCGGACGAGCACTCGATCTGGAACCACTACCGAAAGCTCATCCGCCTGCGCAAGCAGCATGCCGTGATCGTCCATGGACGCTTTCAGTCCTTCCTCGACCACCATCCTGACGTCTACACCTATACGCGCACGCATGAGGGCAAGAAGCTGGTGGTTGTCGCGAATTTCTCCGCCCGCGTCATCCCGCTCGACCTGCCGAACGAACTGCAGGTCTCGGGCGAATGCCTCATCACCAATTACAACCGCGTGCCGCAGCTCGAAGAGCGTATCGAGCTCCAGCCCTACGAAGCCTTCGCGGTTCTTGCTTCAGAGGATTGAGGGACCGGAACCAAACGCCGCGCGCCGCACTTAGGAACCCGTAGGGCGCCCCGGATTTCAGGAAAGTGCGATGAGCAGGCAAGACAGAACGACGGATGCGCCGGGTGCCAACGCCCGGCGCTATCCCATTGGCGCGGAAATCTCCGGCGAAGGCGTGTCCTTCCGCCTCTGGGCGCCGGCGCGGCGAAAGGCATGGGTGGTCCTTTCGGATGGACGCGAACTGGACATGCGATCGGAGCATGAGGGCTATTTCAGCCTGTTCGTGCCGGACCTCAAGGCCGGCGACCGTTATCGCTTCCGGCTCGACGGGGTGGAAGGACTTCTCGCAGATCCCGCCTCCCGTTACCAGCCGGAAGGATCTGAGGGCCCGTCGACGGTGGTCGATCCCGCCGGCTATGCCTGGAGCGACGGCGACTGGAACGGCATCAGCCCGGACAACCAGGTGCTCTACGAGATGCATATCGGCACGTTCACCGCGGAGGGAACGTATGCGGCAGCGAAGGACAAGCTCCGGCACCTGAAGGACGTCGGCGTGACCTGCATCGAACTCATGCCGGTGAATGAATTCTGCGGCCGGTTCGGCTGGGGGTATGACGGGGTTCTGCCCTATGCACCGACCCGGCTCTACGGCACGCCCGACGATCTCCGCGACTTCGTCGACGCCGCTCACCGGCTCGGCATCGGCGTCATTCTCGACGTGGTCTACAACCATTTCGGCAATGGCGAACGGCTCGGCGATTTCACGCCCGATTATTTTGCCAAGACGGCCACCGAGTGGGGCACCTCCGTCAACTTCGACGGCGACAACGCGCATGGCGTCCGGACCTATGTCGCCGAGAACGGGGCCTACTGGATCGACGAGTTCCACTTCGACGGCCTCAGGATCGATGCCACGCAGGCGCTTTACGACAAGAGCGAAACCCATATCCTGAAGGACATCGCGCGCAGGGCGAAAGAGGCGGCGGGCGGCCGCAGCATCTATCTGGTCGCCGAGAACGAGCCGCAGGAGACCGACATGGTGAGGAATTTTGCCGAAGGCGGTTACGGTCTCGATGCGCTCTGGAACGACGACTTTCACCATTCCGCCTCGGTTGCCGCCACGCATCGCAACGAGGCCTATTATCACGACCATAAGGGCCGGCCGCAGGAGTTCATCTCGGCGGCAAAGTACGGCTATCTCTTCCAGGGCCAGCGCTACGACTGGCAGGATGCGCCGAGGGGCCGCCCGGGGCTCGATCTCAAGCCCGAGCATTTCGTCCACTTCATAGAAAACCACGACCAGATCGCCAATTCCGGCACGGGCGAGCGGCTGCACCGGCTGACGTCACCCGGGAAGATGCGGGCCATCACGGCGCTGCTCCTGCTCGGACCGCAGACGCCCATGCTGTTCCAGGGTCAGGAGTTCTTTGCATCGAGCCCCTTCTTCTATTTCGCCGACCATTCCGGCGATTTCGCCGAACTGGTGCGCACAGGCCGACGGGATTTTCTGAAGCAATTCCCGAGCCTCAACACCGAAGCCTTTGCGGGGCAGATGGCCGAGCCATCCGATCGGGAAACCTTCGAGCGTTCGAAGCTCGACTGGTCCGAGTTCGAAAGGCACGGGCAAGCGGTTGCACTGCACCGCGACCTTCTGGCGCTCCGCCGGAGGGAGACCGCCTTTCGCGCCGGCGAAGGCCGCCTCCGCCTCGATGGCAGCGTCCTGTCCGAGCAGGCTTTCCTGCTGCGCTTTTTCGGCGGCGATGCGGCGGAGGACAGGTTGCTCCTCGTCAATCTCGGCTCCGATCTCAGACTGGAAAGCCTGCCCGATCCGCTCTTTGCACCGCCCAACGGCAATCAATGGCAGGTGCTGTGGTCGAGCGAGGATCGCGCCTATGGCGGTATCGGCATCCGGCCCATGGATCCGCAGGCGCGCTGGGTTCTCACGGGGGAAAGCGCCATCGTTCTCCATCCCGTCAAGGCGGAACGGAAGCCGACGCCGGATGGCGATTATCTGAAGACGTGGCAGCGCGATGTTTCCTATTGAGGAAACGGAGGCCTTGCGCCTCCGCTCTTCGTTTCCGATCAGTCCAGTCGATAGGCCGAACCGTCTTCTACGCGGGCGGGGTGCGCGATATAGGCCCCCTTCTTAGGTACGGCGATCGCCTTGAAGTCACGCGCCAGCAAGTCCAGACCCTCTGCTATCTCAGGCCCTTCCATCGCACGGCCATGGCCGGTGATGACGAGACGGGGGTGAAGTGCGGCGAGCTTGCGGACCGACTCTTCGGCCTTCTCCCAATCGATGGTGAAATAGGCCGGCGGCCCGTGCAGTTCCGGGCTCTGGAAAAGCGTGGCATAGGCGGATTCCGCCTTTGTCGTGATGAAGGCATCGCCGGCGATCAGCGTGCGGTCGGTGTCGCGGAAGAGCGAGACATGACCCGGGGAATGCCCTGGCGTGTGCACCCAGCGCCATCCGGGCATGAAGGGAATGGTGCCGTCCTCCGGCAGGAGATGCAGCCTCTCCGAGACATTTACGGGCTGCGTGGGATAGAAACGCGACATCATCGCCATCAGTCCGCCCCCGACGGCCGGGTCACCCTCCGGATAGGCGGCATCGCCGGTAAGATAGGGGCGCTCCAGATGATGCGCATAAACCGGCGCATCCCATTCCGCCGAGAGCTCTTCGAGCGCGCCGACATGGTCGAAATGGCCGTGGGTCAGGACGATCGCCGCCGGGGGCGAGTCCCGGCCGAAGCGTTCCGCCGCGGCAAGCCTGATCATGCCCGTTGCCGGCCCCACGCCGGCATCGATCAGCACCCAGCCGCGGTCGCCGGCATGCGGGCGGCCATAATAGACCACGTTTGCGAGCACGGCCCTGACATAGGCGAGATCGGGGGCGATCTGCCGGGTGGAATCATCGTGGCCGTTCTCCGCGGCGCGGCTCGTATCATCGATCGGGATCTGCGAGGCCATGGGCTATTCTCCTGAATGGACCGAGTGCTGCTCTGATAAGCCCCGGGCGCAGCGAGAGTTCCCTTACTCCCGCAGCTTCAGGTAGATGGTCGAGAGCGGCGGAAGAGAGACAGGGATGGACCAGTCCTTGCCATGCGCGCCGACCGGTTCTGCCTGGAGCTCGCCATTGCGCATGTTGGCGCCGCCATAGACATCGGCGTCGCTGTTCAGGAGCTCGATCCACGTTCCCTCGCCCGGCACGCCGACACGATAGGCCGTGCGGGGAACGGGCTTGAAGTTGGAGAGCGCCAGAACCGTGCCCCCGCCATCCGGCAGATGGCGGAACATGCCGAATACGGAATTGTCCGCATCGTCCACCACGGCCCATTCGAAGCCCGCGGGATCGAGGTCCCCCGCCTGCAGCGCCGGTTCGGCGCGGTAGATGAGGTTCAGATCCCGCACCAGCCGCTGCAGGCCGGAATGGCCGGGCTGGTCGAGAAGATCCCATGTGACGGAGCCGTCATGGTTCCACTCGGTCTCCTGGCCGATCTCGCAGCCCATGAAGAGAAGCTTCTTGCCGGGGTGGGCCCACATGAAGGCGTAGTAGGCGCGCAGATTGGCGAGCCTCTGCCAGGTGTCGCCCGGCATCTTGTGGAGCAATGCGTGCTTGCCGTGCACGACCTCGTCGTGGGAGAGCGGCAGCACGAAGCGCTCGGAATAGGCATAGACCATGCCGAAGCTCATCTTGCCGTGGTGATAGCGGCGATAGACGGGGTCCTCCTCCATGTAGGAAAGCGTGTCGTGCATCCAGCCCATGTTCCACTTGAAATCGAAGCCGAGGCCGCCTTCTTCGGGCGGACGGGTAACGCCCGGCCAGGCCGTGGATTCCTCGGCAATCGTCATCGCGCTGGGGCAGCGCCTGGCGATGATCGAATTCAGGTGCTTGAAGAACTCGACGGATTCGAGGTTCTCCCGACCTCCATATTGATTGGGGATCCACTCGCCTTCATTGCGGCTGTAGTCGCGGTAGAGCATGGAGGCGACCGCATCGACGCGCAGGCCATCCACGTGATAGCGCTCCAGCCATTCGAGGGCGGAGGCGATCAGGAAGCCCTTCACCTCGTTGCGCCCGAGATTGTATATCAGCGTGTTCCAATCCCTGTGGAAGCCCTCGCGCGGGTCCTCGTGTTCGTAAAGTGCGGTTCCGTCGAAACGGGCAAGGCCCCAGACATCGGTCGGGAAATGGGCCGGCACCCAGTCGAGGATGACACCGATGCCCTCCTGATGGCAGCGATTGACGAAATAGGCGAAATCCTCCGGCGTGCCGAAACGCCCCGTCGGTGCGAAGAGGCCGAGCGGCTGATAGCCCCAGGAGCCGCCGAAGGGATGTTCCATGATCGGCAGCATCTCGATATGGGTGAACCCCATGCGAACCGCATAGGGCACCAGCCGCTGGCTGAGTTCCACCCAGTCGAGCGAGCGGTTGCCTTCCTCTGCGATGCGAAGCCAGGAGCCGAGATGCACCTCGTAGATCGACATCGGCGCGACCTGATCGCGCAGATTGCGGCGCTCGCGCATCCAGGCGTCATCCGTCCAGTCGAAGGGCGCGGAGGAGGCAATGATCGAGGCGGTTGACGGCGCCGCCTCGCTGGCGCGGGCAACGGGATCCGCCTTCTGCGGCAGGACGTAACCGTTACGATCAACGAGTTCGAACTTGTAGCGCTCACCCTTGCCGAGCCGCGGGATGAAAAGTTCCCATATGCCGGCGGGCTGGCGAAGCCGCATGGGATGTCGCCGCCCGTCCCAGGCATTGAAATCGCCGACGACGGAGACACGTCGCGCATTGGGCGCCCAGACCGCGAACCGCGTGCCCTCGACACCGTCCACTTCCATCGGCACGGCGCCGAGCGTGCGCCCGAGGTCGTAATGGGTGCCTTGCGAAATCAGGTGCAGGTCGAGATCCCCGAGCAGGAAGCCGAAGGCATAGGGGTCCTCCGTCTCCTGCACCGCTTCCGGCCATTCGATGCGGAGCCGGTAGCGCGGACTGCCGTGCAGCCTTGCGGCAAACAGACCCGCATCATGCACCTGTTCCATGCTGGCGAGCCGCGCACCACTGTCGCGATCGACCAGATGAGCGGCACGCGCGCCGGGCAGGAGCGCGCGGACGATGACCGTATCGCCTGCCGGATGCGGCCCGAGGACCGCGAAGGGATCACCGTGGCGACCCTCGGCTAGCGCCATGACGGCTTCGTCCGACAGTCCCTCCAGCAGTTCCGCGCGCGCCGTCATCGGTTATCCTCCACCAGCCGGCTGGCCAGTTCGTTCAGTCCTCCAAGCGGGATCGAAAGCCAGGTCGGCCTGTTGCGGGCCTCGTAGGCGATCTCGTAGGCGGTCTTTTCCAGGAGGAAGAGGTCGAGCAGGTCACGCACCGTCTTGCTGTCCATTCCGAATGCGGGCGAACCTTCGACAGCTTGAAGATAATGATCGAGGAAGGTGCGGCTGAGTCGTGCCGTGACCTTCGAGATGAGCGCCGAACGCTCGCCGGCATCGCCCTCGTCCAGCGCCTCCCGATCGGCTTCAGCCGTGGCGGCGAGATAGCTCAGCGAACGCAGGAGACCCGCGACATCCCGGAGCGGGCTCGACTTCGCGCGCCGCTCCTCGAGCGTCCGCGCCGGCTCGCCCTCGAAGTCGATGATGTAGGCGTCGCCCTCGGCAACCAGAATCTGGCCCAGGTGGAAATCTCCGTGATGGCGGATCTTCAGCGTGCCGGAGACCTGCGAGACGAGCCGGTCAACTGAGTTCAGAAGCGCCTCGCGCCGTGCCCTGAGGCCCGCAATCAGGTCCACGGTTTCCGGCGAGGCCGTATCCACCACGCCTTCCATCAGGTCGAAGCCCTGCTCCACGTCCTTTCGGATCGTGTCGCGGAAATGATGGACGTCCGTTTCTTGCATGCGTTCGGGGCGGAATGCGTCCTCGTCGCTGTCGGCAGCGAGCGTCCCGTGCAGTTCGCCGAGACGGGTGCCCACCTTTGCCGCAAAATCGGTGAGCGGCAGGAAGAAGTCGTCCTTGTCTGCCTCTGTTTCCGTCCCCTCCACGGCCTCGGCCTGCAGCGCCTGGTCGAGCGACTGGCGGAGCGTGGAC
>CAMFHT010000019.1 GCA_945952245.1 uncultured Rhizobium sp.
AAAGCTCGGCCTCGCTCAGATTGTAGTGGATGCGTCCGGCATCCGTAATTCCCGTGGTCTCGAGGCCGAAGGCCGGGTTGTACATGCCGATTGCACCCATGATCTCGCATCCCTCCGCAAAAGATCTAATTTTTCAAATCTGGTTCTAGGATATGGAGGCGATTTTAAAAGCGCAAGAGAACATTTCAAAATAAGTAAATGATATCAATTAATTAATCGATTTAAAGGCAGAATCATCTCTTTAAATCGGTTTGATGCGCCGAGAATTTGCTTCGTTAACCAGCCTTGAAATGGTATCTGAGCGACACCGGGGCCACACCCCTTCCCCTCCGCCACAATTTGTTCCACCTTTATACCCATAAGCGCGGCATTGCCGACCTGGGCTGGGAAATCCAGGAGAGCGCCCGATGATCATGGAGACGAACAATATGCAGACCATTGCATTGGTGGATGATGACCGGAATATCCTGACATCCGTATCGATTGCGCTTGAGGCCGAAGGCTACAAGGTCGAGACCTATACGGATGGCGCATCCGCCCTTGACGGCCTGCTTGCCCGTCCTCCGCATCTCGCGATCTTCGACATCAAGATGCCGCGCATGGACGGCATGGAACTCCTGCGCCGCCTGCGCCAGAAATCCGATCTGCCCGTGATCTTCCTCACCTCGAAAGACGAGGAAATCGACGAACTCTTCGGGCTGAAGATGGGCGCCGACGATTTCATTACCAAGCCCTTTTCACAGCGCCTTCTGGTCGAGCGCGTGAAAGCGATCCTGCGCCGCGCCGCCAATCGCGAGGCTGCCCAGGCCGGCGGGACTGCAAAGCCGGGCGCGGCCGTGCCGCAGGCGCGCTCCCTGGAACGGGGCCAGCTGGTCATGGACCAGGAGCGCCATACCTGCACCTGGAAGGGCGAGCCGGTGACGCTGACCGTCACCGAATTCCTGATCCTGCATTCGCTGGCGCAGCGCCCAGGCGTGGTCAAGAGCCGCGATGCCCTGATGGATGCGGCCTATGACGAACAGGTCTATGTGGACGACCGCACCATTGACAGCCACATCAAGCGGCTGCGAAAGAAATTCAAGATGGTGGACGACGACTTCGACATGATCGAAACGCTTTATGGCGTGGGCTATCGCTTCCGCGAAGCGGCCTGATCCACCGGATCGTCGCGGACGCTCGTCGTCCGTTCCCAGGACGGCCGGTCGGCTTGAAGTCGGCGCGGCCGCCGCATTCGAATGAAAGCCTCGGCGGTGGCATCGGTACCCTTGGACAAGGATCTGGAGGAAACGGAGGGCGCGGGCAGCCGGCGCACGCCCCGCCGCCTCTTGTCGCGCGTCTTCGTGCTCATTCGCCGGGTCTTCGGAAATGCCGTCTTCTCGAGCCTGACGCGCCGTATCCTCTTCTTCAATCTGGCGGCGCTCGTCGTCCTGGTTGCCGGCATCATGTATCTCAACCAGTTCCGCGAGGGGCTGATCGACGCTCGTGTCGAGAGCCTGCTGACCCAGGGCGAGATCATTGCTGGCGCGATCTCCGCACAGGCCTCCGTCGATACCAATTCCATCACCATCGACCCGCAGAAGCTGCTGGAGCTGCAGGCAGGCCAGAGCATCACGCCGCTGCCCTCCGACGAGGACCTTGAATTCCCGATCGATCCGGAAAAGGTTGCGCCCGTCTTGCGCCGGCTGATCTCGCCGACCCGCACCCGCGCCCGCATCTTCGACGCCGATGCCAATCTGCTCCTCGATTCCCGGCATCTCTACGCAGGCGGACAGGTGCTGCGCTTCGATCTGCCCCCGGCAGAAGGCGACAGCCCGGCTCTCTGGGACCGGATCGGCACCTGGTTCAACAAGCTTCTGCAGCAGGGAGACCTGCCGCTCTACAAGGAAGTTCCGGGTGGCGATGGCTCCATCTATCCCGAGGTCATGAACGCTCTGACGGGTGTCCGCGGCGCAGTCGTGCGCGTCACCGACAAGGGCGAGATGATCGTATCTGTCGCCGTGCCCGTACAGCGCTTCCGTGCAGTCCTTGGCGTCTTGCTGCTCTCGACCCAGGCCGGCGATATCGACAAGATCGTCCATGCGGAGCGGCTCGCGATCCTGCGCGTCTTCGGCGTCGCCACGCTTGTGAACGTCGTGCTGTCCATGCTCTTGTCCTCCACCATCGCGACCCCGCTGAGACGGCTTTCCGCCGCCGCCATCCGCGTGCGGCGCGGCGCCAAGGAGCGTGAGGAAATACCCGATTTCTCCGCCCGCCAGGACGAGATCGGCAATCTCTCCGTCGCGCTTCGCGAGATGACAACTGCGCTATACGACCGGATCGACGCGATCGAGCGCTTCGCCGCCGATGTGAGCCACGAGCTCAAGAATCCGCTGACGTCCCTGCGCAGCGCGGTCGAAACACTGCCGCTCGCCAAAAGCGAGGAATCGAAGGGACGGCTTCTCGATATCATCCAGCACGACGTTCGCCGCCTCGACCGGTTGATCAGCGACATCTCCGACGCCTCGCGTCTCGATGCCGAGCTGGCCCGCACCGATGCAAACCCGCTCGATCTCGAGCCGCTGCTGAACAACCTGGTCGATATATCCCGCCAGGTACGCGCCTCTAAGAAGCCTGTCCGGATTGAGTACCGCGTCGAGCGCAAGCCTGGCACCAAGCCGAGCTTCATCATCAATGGCCATGATCTGCGCATCGGCCAGATCATCACGAACCTGATCGAGAACGCCCGTTCCTTCGTTCCCCAGGAGGGCGGCGAGATCATGGTGACCCTCACCCGCACCCGCAGCCGCTGCGTCGTGCATGTGAACGACAACGGTCCTGGCATACAGGCCGAGAACATCGATCGGATCTTCGAGCGCTTCTACACCGACCGCCCCGAGAGCGAGGGCTTCGGCCAGAACTCGGGCCTTGGCCTGTCTATCAGCCGGCAGATCGCGGAAGCCCACGGCGGAACTCTGCGCGCGGAAAACCTTGTCGACGAGGAGACGGGCGCCGTACGGGGCGCGTCCTTCATTCTCTCGCTTCCCGCGGCGCAGCCCGCATGAGGGGAGAGCCGGTGAACGTGCATGGCACCGCCGTGGTGATCGCTACGACCGGGCTTCTGTTCATCGGACCCAGTGGCTCGGGCAAATCCATGCTTGCCCATGCCTGCATTGCCTCGGCGCTTGCGCGCGGTGTTTTCGCGGCTCTCGTTTCTGATGATCAGGTCTTTGTTTCGCATCGGAACGGCCATGTCGTCGCCACCCGGCCGGATACCATAAAGGGCCTGATCGAGCTCCGTGGAACTGGTATTGCCACCCTGCCTTCTGTCCGGAGGGCGAAGCTCGACTGGGCTGTATTGCCCGGATCTCTTTCAGAGATGGAACGCCTGCCGCCCGAGGACGAGGGCTTCGAGGTCATGCAGGATGTCATCCTGCCTCTCCTGCGTATCCCGAGCGAGAGCCCGGCGCCTCTGGATCATCTTGCGCGTTTCGTGCCATTTTTGGGCCTCTAGCCCCGAATTCGCGAGCTTTTTGTGCTGAAATCGTCGCGGATCCGAGGCGCGGAACCCGCTTTTAACGCCATCATCTGTAACAGCCGGTGGACGAATGTGCTGCGTTGCGATATTTGCCTAGCAGACTGATGAGGCTTTAGGAGCGTTTTTCAAATGATCGGAGTGGTGCTTGTCACCCATGGCAAGCTGGCTGAAGAGTTCCGGCATGCGGTCGAGCATGTCGTCGGTCCTCAGAAACTGATCGAAACCATTTCGATCGGTCCCGAAGACGATATGGATCAGCGTCGGCAGGACATCCTCGAAGCCGTGATGCGCGCCAATGACGGTTTCGGGGTCATCATTCTCACCGACATGTTCGGCGGAACACCGTCCAACATGGCCATATCGGTCATGCAGCCCGGTCATGTCGAAGTCATTGCTGGCATGAACCTGCCCATGCTGATCAAGCTCGCCGGTGTGCGCGGCGAGAACAACATGGAAAAAGCGCTTGCCGAGGCATCGGAAGCCGGGCGCAAATACATCAACGTCGCCAGCCGCGTCCTGAGCGGCAAATAGCAAGAGCATCCTGCCCATGGCCGAGCCCCTTTCCCGCGAGCTGCTGATCATCAACAAGAGAGGCCTGCATGCCAGGGCCTCGGCCAAGTTCGTGCAAACGGTTGACGGCTTCGATGCGAAGATCACGGTGAGTCGTGACGGCATGACGGTCGGCGGCACGTCGATCATGGGCCTGATGATGCTGGCTGCCAGCCCCGGTTCGACCATCGTTGTCACTGCTGAAGGCAATGATGCCGTGACCGCTCTCGATGCGCTGGAAGCACTGATTGCCGACAAGTTCGGTGAAGAAATCTGATAAAATTAGAGACATAAAGACTTCTTTATATCCTTATTGCAGTTATCCGCGATTCCTGATAGATCCGTGCCCGAACCGCATCAGCCTTTCCCGGCGTGCGGAGACATCTTTATGGGCGCGCGCATTTATTCCTCGCCCTTCATCATGACGCGGCTTGCGCGCTGGCCTGCCCCACCTAGCTGGAGACATGACATCCATGAGCACCGAGAAGGATTACATCGTAGCTGATATCGGCCTTGCCGACTTCGGCCGCAAGGAACTCAGCATTGCTGAAACCGAAATGCCGGGCCTGATGGCCTGCCGCACCGAATTCGGCACGTCCAAGCCGCTGAAGGGCGCCCGCATCTCCGGTTCGCTGCACATGACGATCCAGACGGGCGTGCTGATCGAGACGCTCGTCGCTCTCGGCGCCGATGTGCGCTGGGCCTCGTGCAACATCTTCTCGACGCAGGACCACGCGGCCGCAGCGATTGCCGCCAGCGGCGTCCCGGTCTTCGCAGTGAAGGGTGAATCGCTCACCGAATACTGGGAATACACCGACAAGATCTTCCAGTGGGCCGATGGCGGCTTCTCCAACATGATCCTCGACGACGGCGGCGATGCGACCATGTACATCCTGCTCGGCGCCCGCGCCGAGGCCGGCGAAGACGTGCTCTCCTCGCCCGGCTCCGAAGAAGAGGAAATCCTGTTCGCGCAGATCAAGAAGCGTCTGAAGGCGTCGCCGGGCTGGTTCACCAAGCAGCGTGATGCCATCAAGGGCGCAACCGAGGAAACGACCACCGGCGTTCACCGTCTCTATCAGCTCGCCGAGAAGAAGCTCCTTCCCTTCCCGGCGATCAACGTCAACGATTCCGTCACGAAGTCGAAGTTCGACAACAAGTACGGCTGCAAGGAATCCCTCGTCGATGGCATCCGCCGCGGCACGGACGTGATGATGGCCGGCAAGGTTGCCGTCGTTTGCGGCTATGGCGACGTCGGCAAGGGCTCCGCTGCCTCGCTGCGCGGCTCCGGCGCTCGCGTGAAGGTCACCGAAGTCGATCCGATCTGCGCACTCCAGGCCGCCATGGACGGCTATGAAGTCGTTACGCTTGAGGATGTCGTCTCCTCCGCCGACATCTTCATCACCACCACCGGCAACAAGGACGTCATCCGCATCGAGCACATGCGCGAGATGAAGGACATGGCGATCGTCGGCAATATCGGCCACTTCGACAACGAGATCCAGGTTGCCGCGCTCCGGAACCTGAAGTGGACCAACATCAAGCCGCAGGTGGACATGATCGAATTCCCCAAGGGGAACCGCATGATCCTGCTTTCGGAAGGCCGCCTGCTGAACCTCGGCAACGCGACTGGCCACCCCTCCTTCGTGATGTCGGCATCGTTCACCAACCAGGTGCTGGCGCAGATCGAGCTGTTCACCAAGCAGGGTGAGTACAAGAACGAGGTCTACGTCCTGCCGAAGCACCTCGACGAGAAGGTGGCGCGCCTGCATCTCGAAAAGCTCGGCGCCAAGCTCACCGAGCTGTCAAAGGAACAGGCGGACTATATCGGCGTCGCACAGGCCGGTCCGTTCAAGGCTGAACACTACCGCTATTAACCATAGCTTAACGATCCACAAGATCTTGTGGCCGCCGCCTTGACAAAAGGCGGCGGCTTATTTTTGCCCCGGACTCTTCCCGGCGAATCTTATCCACAGTATCTTTTTAGGACTTGATTCGAAGTCCGGCGGCGAGGCGCTCCGGGCTTCGGAAATGGGATGTCTTGTCGAGATGCGGCACCAAGGACGGAGACAGACCGGAATGTCCGACGTGAATGAAGACCTGCTCGCGCAGGCAACGGGAGATCTTTGCGCAAGTGAGGCGGAGGGATCGACTGCTCAGAACCGGGATACCCGAACAAGGGCAACCCGGAGACCAGGCTGGAAACGGCCGGTCTGGCGCACCTTGATTTCAGGAAGCGCTCTTGCGGGCTTTGCCTTGCCGGGTCTGGCGGCGGAGGCGGCAGCCGTGGAAGCGCGCCTTTTCACCTCTTCGCAGATGGTGGCCTCCTCGCTGGTTCTCGGCGTGATTTCGGCTGCCCTGCTCTCTGCCGTCTGGCTGATCCGCCAAAAGGGCAATATCGAAAGCGAGAGCCGCGAAATGCGCTCGGCCCTTTCCGATGCCCAGCAGAAGATTTCCCGTTACCAGTCTCTGATCGCCGACAAGAACCGGCGGATCGTGATCTGGGAAGAGCAGAACGGCGCGCCCGAATTCCTGGGGCAGTTGCCCGTGGAAACAGGTGCCCCGCAGAATGGACCGGACTTCCTCGCCTTCGGACGATGGTTGAAGAGTCATTCGGCCTCGGAGATAGAGCGGGCGATCGAGGACCTGCGCGACAAGGCACGCAGCTTCGACCTGATCGTGGAGACGTCCCGGGACGAGATTCTGGAAGTGCAGGGTCGGGTTTCCGGGGGACGCGCCTTCGTGCGCTTCGTGGCACTCAACAATCTCCGGGCGGAACTTGCCGAGTTGAAGATCGAGCGCGACCGGCTCTCCAATTCCATTCATCTTTTCCAGAAACTTCTCGATTCGATCGACATGCCCGTGTGGCAGCGTGACCGGGAAGGCAAGCTCGAATGGGTGAACGAGGCTTACGGGGATGCGGTGGAAGCCGGCTCGCCGGAAGCGGCCGTGGCCGAGGGCCGAGAGATTCTCAGCACGATCGCCCGCGAAAAGATCCGCGCGACGGCCACGAGTGAATCGCCTTTCCACGACAAGATATCCACCGTAGTGAAGGGCGCCCGCACCTTCTATGACGTCGTCGACGTTCGCCTGCCAAACGGCACCGCCGGCATGGCCGTCGATATCTCGGAAACGGAAGCCGTTCGCGAGGAGCTGCGCCGCACGCTGCGCGCCAATGCCGAGACGCTCAACCACCTTGCGACGCCTGTTGCGATCTTCGACGGCAATCGCCGCCTTCAGTTCTACAATCAGGCCTTCGTGCGCCTGTGGGAACTCGATATCGCCTTCCTGGAGTCACAGCCTGACAACACGGAGCTGCTCGAACGGCTCCGCTCGGCACACAAGCTGCCGGAACAGCTGAACTGGAAGAGCTGGAAGGAAAACGCGCTTTCCGTCTACCAGTCGCTCGATACGCAGACCGATCTCTGGCATCTTCCGAACGGGCAGACGCTCCGGGTTTTCGCAACCGCACATCCACAGGGCGGCGCGACCTGGGTCTTCGAGAACCTGACCGAACAGGTGGATCTCGAGACCAAGTACAACACGCTGCTGCAGGTTCAGGGCGAGACCATCGACCATCTGGCCGAAGGCGTGGCCGTCTTCGGGCCCGATGGCCGGATAAAGCTCTCCAACCCCGCCTTCCGTGCTCTTTGGGGCATCACAGAAGCCCAGACAGCGCCCGGCAGCCATATCCGCGCCATCGAGGAAGCCTGTAAGTCGAGCTATGACCAGCCCGATGGCTGGCGCCAGTTCGGAAAGATGATCACCAGCTTTGACGACGAGCGTCCCTCGTCCCAGGGGACGCTCGAACTCCATTCGGGGCTCGTGCTGGATTACGCCGTGATCCCGCTGCCGAACGCCCAGACCATGCTGACCTTCGTGAACATGACGGATAGCGTCCGGGCCGAGCGTGCCCTCACTGAAAAGAACGAGGCACTGCGCAAGGCGGATGCCCTCAAGAACGATTTCGTCCAGCACGTCTCCTACGAGCTGCGTTCGCCGCTTACCAACATCATCGGCTTCACCGACCTCTTGAAGACCCCGGGTGCCGGACCGCTCAATCCGCGCCAGGCGGAATATGTCGACTATATCTCAACCTCGTCTGCGGTTCTCCTGACGCTGGTGAACGACATTCTCGATCTCGCCACGGTCGATGCCGGCATCATGAAGCTGAACTATGCCGATGTTTCGATCGATGATCTGCTCGACGACGTCGCCATTCACATCGCCGACCGTCTCCAGGAAAGCGGCGTGATGCTGGAAATCGTGGCCCCGGCCAATCTCGGCACCATTTCCGCCGACCAGCAGCGGCTGAAGCAGATCCTGATCAAGCTCCTTGCCAATGCGGCGAATTTTGCGCCTGAACGCTCGACTATCACCCTGCGCTGCCAGCGGGACGACGGCGACTTCGTCTTCTCGGTCACGGATAACGGCCCCGGCATTCCAGAGGACATGCTGAAGCATGTCTTCGATCGCTTCGAGACCAATGGCCGCGGCGGCAAGCGCAATGGTGCAGGTCTCGGCCTTTCGATCGTCGAAAGCTTCGTGACGCTGCACCAGGGCACCGTCTCGATCGACAGCCCCTCCGGGGGCGGCACCACCGTGACCTGCCGCATCCCGGCCGGGCGCGACGATCTTGGCAGCGCGCATTCCATCGCGGCAGAATAACATGCAGGTGAGGCTGGATCTGGAGGATGAAGCCGCGACGAAGCGGCTTGGCGAGGATCTGGCGCTGGCCTTGAAACCGGGGGACGTGCTTGCCCTCTCCGGCGACCTCGGAGCCGGAAAGTCCACCCTGGCACGAGCCCTCATCCGCGCTCTCGCTGAGGATCCCGATCTCGACGTGCCGAGCCCGACCTTTACCCTGATGCAGGTCTATGGCGGTCGGCTGCCGGTTGCGCATTTCGATTTCTATCGGCTTTCCCATGCGGACGAGCTGGAGGAGCTCGGGTTCCGGGAAATCCTGGAGGATGGCGTCGCCATCGTCGAATGGCCGGAACGGATGGAAGAGGCGCTTCCCGATAGCCGGATTCGGATCGAACTCACCCATTCCGGCGATGGCCGCAGTGCCGTGATCGCCGCTTCGGGCAAGGCGGCGGAGCGGATCGATCGGACCCTTAAGATCCGTGACTTCTTGACCCGGCATGGACGTGGCGATCAGCCGCGACGATATCTGACCGGTGATGCCTCCGTACGGGCGTATGAATATCTGCCGCAGCCGGATGGAAGCCGCCTCATCCTCATGGATTGGCCCAAACCGCCGGAAGGGCCGCCGGTTCACGACGGCAAGCCCTATGCGCAGGTTGCCCACATTGCTGAGGACGCATGGCCCTTCATCGCGATTGCCAAGGGGCTTGCAGAGCGCGGCTTTGCCGTCCCCGAAGTCATCGATGCGGATTGTGAAAACGGCATTCTGCTTCTGGACGATCTGGGCGCCGAGGGCATTCTGGACGATGACGGCCAGCCGATCGAAGCCCGTTATGAAGAGGCTGTTCTGGCCCTCGCCGTGCTTCACTCAGAGACCTTCCCACGAGACATCGATATTGAACGGAACGATCTTCCGCCGCATCGTCACAACATACCCGACTTCGACAGGTTGCCGATGATGATGGAGGTCCGGCTTCTCCTCGACTGGTATCTGCCGTGGAAGACGGGACGGCAGGCAACCGATGAAGAGCGCGAAGGTTACCTCGATTGCTGGGCCAGACTTCTGGACCGGATGGCGGGAGGCGAAACCAATCTTCTGCTGAGAGACTTTCACTCTCCGAACATCATCTGGCGGCCACACATGCAGGGCCTGCAGCGTGTCGGCATACTGGACTTCCAGGACTCGATGATCGGCCCCACCGCCTATGACGTGGCCTCGCTCGTTCAAGACGCCCGCGTGACGATCCCGAAAGACATGCGCGCGCGCCTGCTGGAGAGCTATCTCAAGGCCCGAATGACGAAGCCAGAGTTTGACGAGGCGCGCTTTCTGTCGAACTTTTCGCTCATGGCCGCGCAGCGCGCCTGCAAGCTCGCGGGGCTCTGGGTCCGTCTCATGCAGCGCGACGGCAAGCCCGGCTATATGAAGCACATGCCGCGGACGCTGGACTACCTCCGAGCCGTTCTCGCTCACCCGGATCTTGCCCCCTTGCGTGATTGGTTCGCGAAGGCTCGAATAGGCATTCTCGAATCATCAGCGGACTGACCTCATGACCGACAGCGCCATAACCCAGGCCATGATCCTTGCGGCCGGGCTAGGCACGCGCCTGCGACCCATCACGGACAGCAAGCCGAAGCCACTGGTTCCGGTCGGCGGCCGTCCAATGATCGATTACGTCCTGGATCTGCTTGTGGAGGCAGGTGTCAGCAAAGCAGCGGTCAACGTCCATCATTTCGCCGACCAGATGGAAGCGCATATTTCACATGAAACACGGCTCGACATTCGCGTCTCGGACGAGCGTAACGCGTTGATGAATTCGGGTGGCGGCCTGGTAAAGGGCCTGAAGCTGCTCGACCAAGCCAAGCCTGTTCTGGTGATGAATGCGGATCTCTTCTGGGTCGGTGAGAACTCCCGTGAGCCTTCAGCCCTTTTTCGGCTCGCCAGACACTTCGATCCCGCTTCAATGGACATGCTTCTTCTCTGCGTCGCGCTGGAAAACACGACTGGGCATAACGGCAAGAAGGACTTCAGCCTCGGCGCGGATGGCCGCCTCTCGCGCTACACGGAAGGCGCGCCGAACCCCGTCGTCTATGCGGGAGCGCTTGCCGTCCATCCCGTCTTGTTTGCGGATGCGCCGCAGGATGCCTTCAACCTCAACATCTATTTCGACCGCGCCATAGCGGCCGGACGGCTTTACGGTCTGATGCTCGATGCGCAGTGGATCACCGTCGGCACGCCGGAGGCCATCGGGGAAGCCGAAGCCGTGCTCAAGAGCATCGGGGACCGGACGTGAAGCCGGATTCCAGGGCCCGCCGGCGGGTTCTCACCATCCCCCCCGGCGCTCCCTTTCTGAAAACGCTGGCCCGGGCCATCTGTGACGGCCAAGTAGTCGAAAGCTTTCGCCTGGACAAAGAGAACCCGCAGGCGCTGGCTGCCGTGACGATCTACGTCCCGACCCGGCGTGCGGTTCGTGTTCTCAGATCCGAATTCGTCAACCTGCTGGGCCGCCGTTCTGCCATCCTGCCGCTCATCCGGCCGCTTGGCGAAACCGATGACGACACGGGTTATTTTGACCCGGAATCACCTGAAACGCTTGATCTCGCAGAGCCGCTTGGCTCAACGGCGCGTCTTCTGGAGCTTGCGCGGCTGATCCTCGCCTGGCGCAACCAGCTGCCCGAGGCGGTGCGCAGGATGCATCCGGATTCGCCGCTTGCGGCTCCCGCCAGCCCGGCGGATGCCGTGTGGCTCGCGCGCGACCTCTCCGACCTCATCGATTCCATCGAGACGGAGGAGCGCGACTGGGAGGACCTTCGACAGCTCCAGACCGAAGAATACTCGGCCTGGTGGCAGCTCACGGCGGAGTTCCTAAAGATCGCCAGCCATTTCTGGCCGGCCCGGCTGGACGAACTCGGCGCATCCTCTGCCGCCCGCCACCGCAACGCGCTTCTCCGTGTCGAGGCGCGCCGCCTCGCAGCCCTGGACGGCCACAACCCGGATCCCGTCATCGTCGCAGGCTCTACCGGTTCGGTGCCGGCGACTGCCGAACTCATGACGGTCGTCGCGCGGATCGCTCAAGGTGCGGTGGTGTTGCCCGGGCTCGACCAGACCATGCCGGAAGAGGACTGGGCTGAAGTTGCCCCCTTCGACGCCGATGGCGTGCTCGCCGACCCAGCCCGGCGGAGCCATCCGCAATATGGCCTCTCCGTTCTTCTCCGGAAGCTCGGCGTCAGCAGGGATGAAGTCGTTTCAGTCGGCAAAGTCTCCCCGGATCTCGCTTTGCGGCAGGAAGTCCTCTCCCGTGCCCTCGCCCCCGCGGAAGCAACGAGCCGCTGGAGCCGCTGGCGCCAGGGCCTGGGAGACGAACAGCTTTCCGCGGCGTTTGCGGATGTCGCATTGATCGAAGCTGCAAACGAACGCGAGGAAGCGGCGTCGATCGCCGTCGCTCTGCGCCTCGCCCTCGAACGGCCGGCAGTGGATGGCGGGCCGTCTCAGGCAGCACTGATTACGCCGGACCGCGGCCTTGCACGGCGTGTGAAGGCAGAACTCCTTCGTTTCGGTATCGAAGCGGACGATACGGCCGGTACGCCGCTGATGGCAACGCCGCAGGGCACGCTGACTCGGCTGGTACTGGAGACGACACTGAGGCCCGGTGACCCGGTCGCTCTCGTCTCCCTGCTCAAGCACCCGCTCGCGCGCTTCGGCCTTGCGCCGGAAGAGCTGCGGGTCGCGACCAATGCTCTGGAAATTCTGGCGCTTCGTGGCGGCATTGCATCGGTTGATGTCAGCGAATTGGAGCAGCTGCTCGAAGCCATGGTGCAGGCCCATGCGGCGGACTATCATGTCCCGCAATGGCGGAAATCCCTGCCCGCGGATGCCGAGCACCAGGCTCGGCATCTTGCCCAGGCGATTTCCCGCGCCATCGAGCCGCTCACCAACGTCTTCGTTGATATCGATGATAAAGGTCGGTTTCGCCAGCCACTGGCCCTGTCGCAGTGGGCGGAGCGGACGGGCCGCGCGCTTGAAGCCATCGCCTGCTGTCCGAACGAGGGTTTCAAGCCGCTCTGGTCTGACGAAGCGGGTGCCTGTCTCGCCAATCTCCTGACGTCGATCATGGAGACGGATGGCATCATCGAGGCGGATGGCCCCCAGTGGATCGACATCATGGATGCCTTCATGGCGGGCGAGTCGGTGAAGCCCAGCGCGATGAGCCATCCGCGCGTCTTCATCTTCGGGACGCTGGAGGCACGTCTGCAAAGCGTGGACACGCTGGTGCTCGGAAGCCTCAACGAAGGCACGTGGCCGGGAGCAGCCTCCGGCAACCCCTTCCTGTCGCGCATGATGAAAACCGGCATCGGTCTCGAACCGCCGGAGCGCAGGCTCGGCCAGCATGCGCACGACTTCGAGATGGCAAACGGCACCCGCCACCTGATCTATTCCCGTTCCGCCCGCCAGGGCACCGCCCCTGCCGTTGCCTCGCGCTGGCTGCAGAGGCTGCTGGCACTGGGCGGCAATGACTTTGCCCAAAGCCTGCGGTCTCGCGGCGCTCCCTATTGCCGGTGGGCTCAGACGCTGGATGAAGGCGAGAGCCAGGACATGGCCAGGCGCCCGGAGCCGCCCGTTCCGCCTGAGCTTCAACCCGCAAGCTATTCCTTCAGCGAAGTCGGCCGCCTGCGCCGCGACCCCTATTCCATCTATGCGCGCCGCGTTCTGCGGCTCGATCCCGTCGATGGATTCAACACCGATCCGGGCGCCGCCGAACGGGGAACGATCTATCACAAAATCGTCGAGCGGTTCGTACGGGAAGGTCACAAAGCCGGATTCCCGGCAGCGGCCGAGGCCATGCAGCGCATCCTCAACGAAGAGTTCGATGCTGCCCGCTTGCCGCCGCATGTGGACGCCGTCTGGCGCCCCCGTTTTGCCGAGGTGGCGCGCGAATTCCTCAAATGGCAGGCCGAGCGGCAAACCAGGATCGAAAAGAGCCTGACAGAAGTTCGCGCACGAATGGAGATCCCGACACTCGGCATCAGTCTCACCGGTGTCGCCGACCGCATCGACATCAAGCCCGGCGGCTTTGCCGACATCATCGACTACAAGACCGGTTCCAGCCCTTCGGTCTCGCAGGCGCACAGCCTTCTCGATCCGCAGCTGCCACTTGAAGCCGCGGCGCTGCGAGCCGGTGCTTTCCGGGATGCGGGAGAGCGGAAGCCGGAGAACCTTTTATATGTCCGGCTGCGGCCGGGAGACCGATTCGACTGTGATCAGGTGAACAACGAGCTGAAGAAGGAAACGGCCAGCAAAAGGCCGAAATCGGCGGATGATCTTGCCACGGAATCAATTGAGGAGCTGAGCCGCTTCGTTTCGGTCCTGAAATCAGGGCAGCGCGGCTTCATGTCGAGGCTGGTGCCGGCAAGCGCCCGCGATTATGGCGGCGAATACGATCATCTGGCCCGCGTGTTCGAATGGGCGACAGCCGATGACGAGGAGGATGCCGGAGATGTCTGAGCCCTCCCCCATCCCCGCCTTCACGTCGCCAGAGCAGTGGATCTCCTGGACCAGCGACCGCCAGGCCCTGGCATCCGACCCTGCGCGCTCTGCATGGGTCTCGGCCAATGCCGGGTCCGGCAAGACGCATGTGCTGACGCAGCGGGTGATGCGACTGCTTTTGGCAGGCGCGCGGCCTTCCGCGATCCTTTGCCTCACCTATACCAAGGCTGCTGCTTCCGAAATGTCGAACCGGGTCTTCCAGCGGCTCTCAGAATGGGCGACGGTCAGCGACGAGGAACTGGCGAAGCGGCTCTTCGCCATCGAGAATCGTGAGCCGGATTCCTTGCGATTGGCGGAAGCTCGGCGGCTGTTTGCACGGGCGCTGGAAACGCCGGGTGGCCTGAAGATCCAGACGATTCACGCCTTCTGTGAAGCCCTTCTGCACCAGTTCCCTCTGGAGGCCAACGTAGCAGGCCATTTCTCGGTGCTCGATGACCGCTCGGCTGCGGCTCTCCTCGCAGATGCCCGCAGGGGACTGCTCTCGGCGACGGCCTCGGAAGACGATCCTGAACTTGCGGAGGCCTTCGCCGATGTGCTCACCCGCGCCGATGACACCGGACTTGAGGCGTTGCTGGAGAGCATCATCCATAACCGCAATGCGATACGCCGCTTTCTGCGCGACGCGGAGCGGACGGAAGGTGTGGAAGCCTTCCTGCGGAATGCGCTCCAACTTGGCAGCAACGAGACGGAAGAAGGCACGCTTGTGTCCAGCTGGCCGCTCCCGGGTCTCTCCGGCGGAACACTCAGCGATTATATCGTCTGCGCGGAAAAGGTCGGAGGCAAGAAAGCCGCGGAAGCGGCCAGTCTTCTGAAGGCTGCAGCGCTGGAAGCCGATCCGATACTGCGCTTCGATCTTCTGAAGGCAGCCTTCTTGACGAAGAGCGAGGAGCCCAAATCTCTTTCGTCTTTCATAACCGCAAAGATGGAGACTGCCGATCCTGCCCTTTCCGCTGCCGTCACGGCTGCGCAGAACCATATCCTGTCGGCCATCGACAGGCTGAAGACGCTTCGCATGTTCAAGGCAACGCTCTCGGCGTTGACGCTCGCGGAGCGCCTGGAGCAGGACTATGAGGACCTGAAGCGGCAGCGATGCTATCTCGACTTCGAGGACCTGATCATTCGCACCGCTGATCTCCTGACGCGTTCCGATGCCGGTGCCTGGGTGCACTACAAGCTCGACCAGGGCATCGACCATATCCTCGTTGATGAGGCGCAGGACACGAGCCCGGAACAATGGCGCATCATCAGGGCATTGTCTGACGACTTCTTCTCCGGCCGGACGAGCCGCGAAACCCGCCGTACGCTTTTCGCAGTTGGCGACGAAAAACAGTCCATCTACTCCTTTCAGGGGGCGCGGCCGGAGCGGTTCAGTGAGGAGCGGCGTGATCTCGACCGGCGAATCAGCGGGGGGCAGGCCTTCTCGGCCGTCAGCTTGCCCCTTTCCTTCCGGTCCACTGATGCAGTCCTTTCTGCCGTCGACCGCGTCTTCTCCGTGCCGGAAAACGCACGAGGGCTCAGCGCGACCAATGAACCGGTCGTGCATCTTTCCTCCCGCATCGGTCATCCGGGCATAGTGGATTTCTGGGATGTGATCGCTGCCGAAGCGCCGGTCCACGACGAGGACTGGACGGCACCTTTTGATTCGACCCCCGAGAGCGCGCCACCAGCCATTCTCGCCCGCCGCATTGCCCACAAGATCCGGGACCTCATCAAGTCCGGCACCATCATCGAGAGGGGTGAGCGGCGCGCCGTCCAAGCAGGTGATATTCTCGTGCTCGTCCGCAAGCGCGATGCTTTCGTCAATGCTTTGAACCGGGCCCTGAAGCGCGATCCTTCCGTTCCGGTCGCCGGTGCGGACCGCCTGCGGTTGACGAGCCACATCGCGGTGCAGGACCTGATGGCGCTCGGGCGTCATCTGATCCTTCCGGAAGATGATCTCTCGCTCGCGGCCGTGTTGAAGAGCCCGATCTTCGATCTCAGTGAGGACGACCTCTTCCGGATTTCAGCGCTCAGGCCCGAAGGCAGGACGGTCGGCAATCATCTGAAGCTGCTCGCCGAAACCGAGCCGCGGCTGGAAGCCGTCGAGACACGGTTGGAGCTTTTGCGGAAGCTCGCCTGCTCGCAATCGGTGCATGATTTCTATGCCCGCCTGCTCGGCCAGTACGGCGGGCGGCGGCAGTTCCTGGCGCGGCTCGGACACGAGGTCAGCGACATCCTCGACGAATTCCTGAGCTTCGCGCTCGACCACGAGCTGCATGGGCTGCCGGGGCTTTCGGCCTTCCTTGCCACGCTGGAAACGGAATCTCCCGAGGTCAAGCGCGAGCAGGACAAAGGCCGTGGTGAAGTGCGGATCATGACCGTGCATGCTGCGAAGGGACTGGAAGCCCCGATCGTGTTCCTGGTCGACGGTGGCTCGAAGGCCTTCAATTCCCAGCATCTGCCGAAGCTCCGGATGCTGGAAACAGCAGCGGATGCGCGTCCCGTCCCGGTGTGGATCCCCGGCAAGTCGCTCGAAAACACTCTGACCCGCGCCGATGCCGCCAAGCTGAGGACGGCGGCGGAGGAGGAATATCGCAGGCTGCTCTATGTCGGCATGACGCGCGCCGCCGACCATCTGATCATCTGTGGCTACCGTGGCAGCCGTCAGGTGCCGGATACCTGGGCAAGCCTCGTGCGGACCGCCCTCGTGACCGGAGACAGTCCGGCTGAGCCGCAGACTTTTTCAGGGCCAGAAGGCGAATGGGAGGGATTGCAATGGAAACCTGCGGCTCTTCCGGCCCGGCTTCCGGAAGCGACCAGCAATGTGGTGACGAGGGAGGAGCATGCGTTTCCCGAAGCGCTGATCCGGCCGCTGCCACCCGAGCCATTCTTGCCGCGCCCCTTGAGCCCGTCCGAGGCAGGTATCGTGGTGGACAACCAGGAGGGCGACCGGGAACTGGCTTCACCCCTCTTCGGAAAGCGCGAACGCGCAGGCCGCGCTGCCGAACGCGGCAGGCTGACCCATCGCATGTTGCAGGTCCTGCCTGGTTTTCCGGAACACGAACGGGTGGCGGCTGCGGAGCGATACCTGGAGCGCACCGCGCGCTACTGGCCAAAGGCGGAGCGGGAGAGCCTGCATCACGCGATCTGCCGCATCCTGGAAGATCAAGCGTTGGAACCGGTCTTTGCCGCGGGGTCACGGGCCGAGGTGGCAGTCATGGGCATGCTGCGGCTGAGGGGCCGAGACTATGCGATTTCGGGCCGTATCGACCGCATGGCCGTGCTCGATGACCGAGTGCTTCTCGTGGACTTCAAGACAAACCGCCAGCCGCCATCCAACGCGGAGGAAACGCCGCTCGCGCACCGCGCCCAGCTTGCGATCTACCGCGACATCATCCAGCCACTCTATCCGGACAAACGGATCGAGTGCCTGCTGATCTATACGGAAACTGCGGGAAAGATCCTGCTTCCGGATGCGCTTCTCGATCGCAGCCTTGCCGAAATCACGGCGAAGTGAGATAGCAGCCGGGAATGACGGCTTGAAAAACATGCGCCTTGCGCTCACATGACAGTCAATACGAACATATCCAAGGAGGGCTTGATGGCCACCGTGAAAGTCGACAACGCCAACTTCCAGAACGAAGTCCTGAACTCCGACCAGCCCGTCGTCGTGGATTTCTGGGCGGAATGGTGCGGCCCCTGCAAGATGATCGGCCCGAGCCTGGAAGAGCTGTCCCAGGAATTCGCCGGCAAGGTGAAGATCGCCAAGCTCAATGTGGATGAGAACCCCGAGCTCGCCGCCCAGTTCGGCGTCCGCTCCATTCCAATGCTCGCCATCTTCAAGGGCGGTCAGGTCGCCGACGTCAAGGTTGGCGCCGCTCCGAAGAATGCGCTGAGTTCCTGGATTTCCAGCGCCGCTTGAGGCGTACGGACATGCAGTCTTGAAAAACCCGGCGTTTGCGCCGGGTTTTTTATTGAAATCGCAGCTTATCGTGGTGGCGTGCCGTTATCCGAGAGGACATCGCCGGCGAGGTAGAGAGAGCCGCCGATCAGGATACGCGGTGGCGGGTCGCCCGGCTTCAGATCGGCCTTGATCTGCTCGAACGCCTGAACGACAGAAGAGGTGGCCGAAGCATCAAGTCCAGCTTCCGCCGCGGAAACGGCCAGTGCCAGCGGATCGATCGCCGCGTCGGAGTTGCGGATCGGGACGGTGAATGCCTTCCGCGTCAGGTCCTTGAAGGCCTGAAAATAGCCGACCGGTTCCTTGGTGTTGATCATGCCGATGATCAGGTAGAGTGGCCGCGGCTGCCTTTCCTCGAAACCTGCCATGGCTTCGGCAATCACCTCGCCCGCCCCCGGATTATGGCCCCCGTCCAGCCAGATCTCCGCCCCGGCAGGTGATTCGGCAACCAGCTTGCCTTCATTGAGACGCTGCAGGCGGCCCGCCCATTCGACCGAGGTCATGGCCTTGTCCATGATCTCTTCCGTCAGCTCGAAGCCGGCGGCCCGCACGGCGCGGATTGCCGCTGCCGCGTTTCCATACTGATGGCGTCCCGGCAGCCGCGGAAGCGCGATGTCGGAAAGCCCCGAATCGTCCTGGTAGATGAGGCGGCCCATTTCCTCGTGCGCGGAGAAATCCTGGCCGAAGACGGAGAGCGGGCAACCTAGGCGCTCCGCCGTGGCGATCAGCACCTCGCGGGCCGCCTCGAACTCCTGATGCCCGATCACGACGGGCGCACCGCGTTTCATGATGCCGGCTTTTTCCGCAGCGATCAGTTCGACCCGGTCACCCAGATAGGCCTGGTGGTCGAGCGAGATCGGCATGACGACGGACACGGCAGGCTTCGGAATGACATTGGTGGCATCGAAACGTCCGCCGAGACCGACCTCGATGATCGCAACATCGGCGGGTTGTTCGGAAAAAAGCACGAAGGTGACAGCCGTCAGGATCTCGAAGACGGTGATCTTCTCGCCGGCATTGGCGTCGGCGACCCGCCGCAGCGCATCGGCAAGGAGCGCGTCATCAACGAGTTGACCCGGTCCACCCTGGACGCCGATGCGGTAGCGTTCGTGCCAGTTGATGAGATGGGGCGAGATGTGGACATGCACGGAGAACCCGGCGGCTTCCAGAAGCGCCCGCGAGAAGGCGACGACCGAGCCCTTGCCATTGGTGCCCGCTACGTGAATGACGGGCGGCAGCCTGAGGTGGGGATTGCCGAGCCGGTCCAGCAGGCGGGTGATCCGATCAAGAGAGAGATCGAACCCCTTGGGGTGGAGGGTCAGAAGGTCGTCGATGATCTTTGCAGCTTCGCTGGTAGCAGGTAGGGTCATGTCTCACATCCGTTTTCTGCGGAAACGAAAAAGCCGGGACGGCCTGGCTGATGCCCGACTGTCCCGGCCACCATTCTGACTGGATCAAACCGCAGCTGCTGTCGGCACGACGCCATTGGCTGTCTGGTTTGCCGGCTTCTTCATCAGGATCTTCAGCGTGCGTGCAAGTGTTTCCGGAATGTCGTGGCGCTTGACAACCATGTCCACCATGCCGTGTTCCAGCAGGTATTCGGAGGTCTGGAAGCCCTCCGGCAGCGTCTCGCGGATCGTCTGCTCGATCACGCGCTTGCCCGCGAAGCAAATCTCGGCACCGGGCTCTGCCATGTGCACGTCGCCGAGCATGGCATAGGAAGCGGTCACACCCCCCGTGGTCGGATTGGTCAGCACGACGATATAGGGAAGGCCCGCTTCCTTCAGCATGTCGACGGCAACCGTGGTGCGCGGCAACTGCATCAGGGACAGGATGCCTTCCTGCATGCGTGCGCCACCCGAGGCCGGGAACATGACGAGCGGGCACTTTTCCGCAATCGCACGTTCGAAAGCCTTGACGATGGCCTCGCCGGCAGCGATCCCGAGAGAGCCGCCCATGAAGTTGAACTCATGAACGACGGCCACGAGCTTCAGCCCCTGCACGCGTCCGACGCCGGCGACAATCGTGTCTTCCTGCTCGGTCTTCAGCCGGCTATCGCGGAGGCGGTCGGTGTACTTCTTGGAATCGCGGAACTTCAGCGGGTCCTGCGCCACCTTGGGCTGCGCCAGCGCATCATAGATGCCGCCATCGAAGAGATCCTTGAGGCGAGCCTTGGCCGGCATCTTCATGTGATAGCCGGAGGCGGGAATGACCCACTTGTTTTCCTCGAGGTCCTTGTGAAAGACCATTTCGCCCGTTTCCGGGCATTTGATCCAGAGATTTTCCGGAACGTCACGACGGCCCAGCATGGAATTGATCCGCGGGCGAACGAAGTTTGTGATCCAGTTCAAGACGCAACTCCTTGGTTTCGGGCGCGGCCTGGCGCGCCCTTGGATTTCTTCAGCGGCTCATTCCGCCGCAACGGCCCGAGAGGCGCGCACGCCTTCTGCCAGTTCACGGACCAAGCTTGCAACCGCCTCGACGGTATCGTCAGAAGCCTTGCCATCCGGGGTCAGGCTGCCGGCAACCCGGTTGATGAGGGCGGTGCCGACCACCACGCCATCGGCAGAAGCGCCGATGAGACGGGCATGTTCCGCCGTCTTCACACCGAAGCCGACACAGACCGGAAGCGCCGTATGCCCCTTGATACGGGCAACCGCACCCGCGACCAGCGACGGATCCGGCAGGGCGGATCCGGTAATGCCGTTCATCGAGACATAGTAGACGAAGCCGGACGTGTTCTTGAGAACCGTCGGCAAGCGCCTGTCGTCCGTCGTCGGCGTTGCAAGCCGAACGAAGTTCAGGCCTGCCTTACCCGCAGGCAGGCAGAGTTCATCATCCATTTCCGGCGGAAGATCGACGACGATGAGACCGTCGACACCCGCTTCGAGTGCGTCCGCAACGAAACGATCGACGCCGTAGATGTAGATCGGATTATAGTAGCCCATCATCACGATCGGGGTATCCGGATCGGCTTTTCGGAATTCGCGCGCGAGATCGAGCGTCCTCACTAGCGTCTGACCACCCTTCAGCGCGCGCAAACCTGCGGCCTGGATGGAGGGGCCATCGGCCATGGGGTCGGAGAAGGGCATGCCGAGTTCGATCACGTCCGACCCGGCTGCCGGCAGCGCCTTCATGATGGCGAGCGAGGTTTCGAAATCCGGATCGCCGCCCATGAAATAGGTGACCAGGGCGGGGCGGCCTTCGTTCTTCAGAGCGGCAAAGCGCCTGTCCATGCGTGCGGTCATGCTGATCAGAGCCCCATTCCCAGAAGTTTGCCCACAGTGAAGATGTCCTTGTCGCCCCGGCCACAGAGATTCATGATGATGATCTGGTCCTTGCCCATCTTCGGCGCGCGCTTCACCACCTCGGCCAGCGCATGGGACGGCTCGAGAGCCGGGATGATGCCCTCGATGCGGGTCAGAAGCTGGAAGGCTTCGAGCGCCTCGTGGTCCATGATCGGTACATATTCCGCGCGGCCGATCTGGTGCAGCCAGGAATGCTCAGGTCCGATGCCCGGATAGTCGAGACCGGCGGAGATCGAGTGACCTTCCTTGATCTGGCCATCCGGCGTCTGCAAGAGGTAAGTGCGGTTGCCATGCAGCACGCCCGGTGATCCGGCGGTCAGCGATGCGCAATGCTCCTCGCCCTGCAGCCCCTTGCCGCCCGCCTCGACGCCAACGATCTGGACGGACTCGTCATCGAGGAAGGGGTGGAAAAGGCCGATCGCGTTGGACCCGCCGCCGACGGCAGCCACCACCATGTCGGGCAGCCGGCCTTCCATGGCGAGAATCTGTTCCTTGGCTTCCTTGCCGATCACGGACTGGAACTCGCGGACGAGCTCCGGATAGGGATGCGGACCGGCAGCGGTACCGATGATGTAATAGGTATCGTCGACATTGGTGACCCAGTCACGCAACGCCTCGTTCATGGCATCCTTCAGCGTGCCATGGCCGGAGGTAACCGGACGGACCTCCGCGCCCAGGAGCTTCATGCGGAAGACGTTCGGCGCCTGGCGCTCCACGTCGGTTGCGCCCATGTAGACCACGCAGGGCAGGCCGAAGCGGGCGGCGACCGTTGCGGAGGCCACGCCATGCTGGCCGGCGCCGGTTTCGGCGATGATGCGGGTCTTGCCCATTCGCTTGGCGAGCAAAATCTGGCCGAGGCAGTTGTTGATCTTGTGCGAGCCGGTATGGTTCAGCTCGTCGCGCTTGAAGTAGATCTTCGCGCCGCCGAGATGCTGGGTCAGCCGCTCGGCGAAATACATCGGGCTCGGGCGGCCGGTGTAATGGGTGTTGAGATGCTCAAGCTCCGCCTGGAATTCCGGATCGGTCTTCGCCTTGTTCCACTCGCGCTCGAGGTCGAGAATGAGTGGCATCAGGGTTTCGGCCACGAAGCGGCCGCCGAAAATGCCGAAGCGCCCGTTTTCATCCGGGCCTGCGCGGTAGGAATTGGGTTTCACGGACTGGTTCACACGCTCACTCCTCAGGTATTACGCTCTGGCCGCGCTGCTGCGGCCCGCTTCTCTGACCGCGTCGAAAAAGGCATCGATCATGCCGAGATCCTTGACCCCCGGCGCGCTTTCCACACCGGAGGAAATGTCGATGCCGGGCGCGCGGGTGACCGCCAGCGCCTCACCGATGTTATCCTTGTTCAGCCCACCGGAAAGCATGTAATTCACGCCTTCGTCAAGCGAATGCATCAGCGTCCAGTCGAAGGAGACGCCATTTCCGCCTGGCAGATCGGATCCCTTCGGCGGCTTGGCGTCGAACAGGAAACGGTCAACGATGCCGATATAGGAGTCGATCTTTTCGAGATCAGATGCTTCCCGTATGGCAAAGGCCTTGATGACAGGCAGACCATAGATGGCCTTGATGGTCAAAACCCGGTCGGGGCTTTCGCTGCCGTGAAGCTGCAACATGTCCGGCTTCAGGAGCGCGATGATCTCGTCGAGATCGTCATTGTCCGCATCGACGGTAACGGCGACGATCTTTGCAAGCCCCCGGACCGGATCGGCCAGCTTGCCGGCGATATCGGGCTCGATGTTGCGCGGGCTCTTCTCGAAGAAAATGAAGCCGATATGGCTCGCCCCACGCTCGACGGCGCGTGCGACAGCCTCTTCGCTCTTCAGTCCGCAGATCTTGATGTCG